>JAITNK010000048.1 GCA_031290515.1 Oscillospiraceae bacterium | reverse complement strand
AAGAACATACGCGCGTCAGCGAAGCGATGGGAGAAACGTCGATTGAAGCACAACGTCTGCAGTGGCGCATTGACGAATTGTCCGGTAGATACGCGACAGGAAAACAAACCATTTCCGACTATTTATCCGAACACAACGCGCTAATGTCATCTTACGATGAGCTCGCGCGTCGCTGTAATACTCAACGCTCTTTGAATGTTTTCCGTGCTCTATGCCCTGCACGACGTAGAGAAAGTAATGACCCTCCGGCGCACGGCAGAGCGCTTCGACGTGGCAGGACGCGCTCGGCAGAAACATTCCGTTGTCCCATTGAGAAATGCGCTGCGCGGTGTCCGTGTCGCAGACCTTGCCGCATAGTATCTCTTTCATAAATCCTCCCTGATAGTGCAATAGCCCCGGGTGGGGCTATTGCTCGGAGCGGCTTATCCGCGCTTCTTTATGGGCGGTGGTTCTATGTAAGGTTTGCCCACCAACTCTACCTTTTCGTCCAATTGCACGAGGTCTGTGAGCGTACACCCGAGAGCCTTGCAAATCTTATCGAGGTGTTCAAATTTCACGCTGTCTGTGAAGTCCCAGTACAAGAGATTCACCGTATTTGCCCGAATCCCCGTTACCTCCGACAACTTTGCTTGCGTCCATCGCCGCTCGCCAAGCAGTTTGGACAGTAAAACTTTCGCCATAGCCATTCTCCTTGTAGACAGATAATATCAGGATTTTTGAAATTCCGCAGGAGAATGATATCAAATATCGAATAGTGAGTCTTTATCTATTTGGTCAAGTTTTCGAGTTTATAACGCAATACGAACTCCCGCCTATCATCGTGATTGATAGGCGGGAGTTCGTATAAGCGTGTTCTGGTGGATCCGGCGGGAGTTGAACCCGCGTCCGAAAACTCCTCCCAGCGGTTTTCTCCGGGCGCAGACGGTTATCCCGGGGTCTTACCCCAGTTCCCTCCCGCGGCGCAAGCCGTCACGCGTTCGCGCGGGGTAGCCTCGTGTTCATAGCACGCATAGAGGCTCGGCGTACATACGTTCTCCGCTAATCGACGCCCCGTCCCGGGTCGCGGAATTCCCGGGCGGGACGGGCAGCACTAAGCGGCTACCGGAAGTTCGTTATTGTTGTCAGTTAAATTAGACAATTTTGCCCATTTTAAGGATGGTAGGCGCATCCGCCCGCTTACCGAAGCTCGAAATCTCCGTCGAAACCGTTACGGACCCGGAACTCACAGCGGGTTAATCGCATTAACCCGCTGTGAGTTCCGGGTTAATGAACCGCTCGGTCGGAATGAATCCGACCATCGCTCCGCAATGAAATTGCGCCGCACGCTTAATTATACGCCAAGCGTGTTATGTATTATACTCCCAGCCGCCGCAAAACGCAAGTTACGCTTACGTTACAGCGCAGCTCACTTTTAATGTTCAGTCAGCGAGCGCGAGCGCATACTCCCGCAGCTGCGGGACGTCCGGGTCGCACCGTCCGGTCTCTGTGAACCCGCACTTGCGGTACAGCGCGATTGCCGCCGCGTTGTCCTCCGCGACAAAAATGCTGACGCGCGAGTGCTTTCCGCCGCACCGGAACAGCCGAACCGCCTCGCGCACAGCCGCTTCGGCGTACCCGCGACGCTGGTGCGCGCGGTCAATCAGCAGGTCGGTGAAGCTGTGACAGTCCGGCGTATCGTCGAGCCGGATACGCCCGACGACCGTATCTCCTGCGCAAACCGCGTACATTTTCGCCGCGCCGCCGTACCAGTACGCCGCCTGCAGCAACGCCCAGGTATAGTCGTTCGTGTTCGCTTCCTGACCGTCGGCGCAGCGCAGATTCAGAACCGCGTCAAGCGGTTCGCGGTCAACCGGACGCAGCCGGACCGGGGACGCGGGTTCGTCCGCGGCGGTCATTGAGCGGACACGGAAACCGCTCACTTCGCGGGGTCAGCGTACTCCGCGCCGAACGTCTCGACCGTTATGCTCCTGATGACCCTGTCGGTTCGCGGACGGTCGTCGCGGTCGGTGTCCGACCCCGCGATTTCGTCCACGACGTCAAGTCCGTCCGTCACGCGTCCGAACGCGGCGTACTCTCCGTCGAGAAACTTCGAGTCGGCGTGCATAATGAAAAACTGGCTTCCGGCGGAGTCGAACGACCGCGACCGCGCGAAGCTGAGCACCCCGCGCTCGTGCGACAGGTTGTTTTCTACGCCGTTCTCGCGGAACTCGCCCTTGATGCGGTAGCCGGGACCGCCGGTGCCGGTACCCTCCGGGCAGCCGCCCTGAATCATAAAGCCGGAGATGACGCGGTGGAAAATCAGCCCGTCGTAGAAGCCTTTTTTAATCAGCGACACGAAATTCGCGACCGAGACCGGCGCGACGTCCGGGTACAGCTCCGCCGTGATAACGCCGCCGGACTCCATAGTGATTGTTGCGATTGGATTGCTCATAGTATTGTCCTCCTGATTTTATTATTCGCGCGGTCGGCAGCCGGGGTGAAAAGCATTCCGCGCCAATGCTTCGGTAAAACGCCGTCCGCCGGCTTTGCCGGAATGTCTGTCCCCGGCGGGGTATGCTAATCGTCGTAGCCGCGCGAACTCCGGTTCCGGTCTTTCACGACGCGGTCGATTGTGCGCTCCGCTTCGCGCTCCGCCGAGGAATCGCGCTTGTCGTAGAGCTTTTTGCCCTTGCACAGTCCGATTGCGAGCTTGACGCGCGAGTCCTTAAAATACAGCGACAGCGGAACGATTGTCAGTCCGTCCTGTTTGACCGCGGCGTAAAGCCTGCGGATTTCGGATTTGTGCATCAGCAGACGCTTTTCGCGCATCGGGTCGCGGTTGAAGATGTTGCCGTGTTCGTACGGCGAGACGTGCAGCCCGCGGGCAAAGATTTCGCCGCCCTTTACCGAGCAGAACGAGTCCTTGAGGTTGACCTTGCCCGCGCGCACGGACTTGACTTCGGTGCCGAAAAGCTCGATTCCCGCCTCGAAGTTTTCGAGTACGAAGTAGTCGTGAAACGCTTTTTTGTTTGACGCGATTTGCTTTACGCCGCTTACATTCGGCAATTTAGACGCCTCCCTTTACCGTCGCAAAAACAGCGTTATCAGCCGGCGTACGGCAAATAACGCTGTTTCGCTTCGCTGTTGTTACTCCGTCACATACGGCAGCAACGCGACCGTTCTCGCGCGCTTAATCGCAATCATAAGCTGACGCTGGTGCGGGGCGCACACGCCGGTCGTGCGGCGCGGCAGAATCTTACTGCGCTCCGACACGAAGCGGCGGAGTTTTGCCACGTCCTTATAGTCAATCGCCTGCGCTTTATCGACGCAGAACTGACAAACCTTACGGCGGCGGCGGTGCTGCGGTCTGCCGTTATTTTCGCGTTCATTACGTTCAGCCAAGTCTGGTAATCTCCTTTTATATTAGATTCGCGTTACTGTTTTATGAACTTCGTTCCGTCGATGACGAACGAGCTTTTTGTTATTTCGGTGATTGTGTAGCTTGACGTGTCCTCGCTTTCATAGCCGAACAGGGACATAGTCAGAGTCACTTCGATTGTGTCGCCGCTGATCTCGTACGTTCCGCTCGCGCTGATGCCGAGCGAGGAGACCGTGATTTTGTCCGATCCGGAAAACTTCCAGGTCTGTGAAATCAGGTCGTCGGACTTGTATGTGCCGCTTTTAGGCTTCGAGAGCGAGCCGCCGCAAGCCGCGATAAGCGACACTGCGAGTGCGAGAACGAGTATTGCCGCTATTGCCTTTTTCATTTTTATCCCCCCTTATACCACGCGCTAAAACGGAAGCTCGCCGTCGTCGTCATCAAGCTCCGAGAAGCCGGAAGGCGCGGACGAAGCGGAAGGCGCGGCTGACGAACCGTAACTGCCGCCGCCGTATTCCGACTGCGGCGGGCGCGTCTGACTGCTGTAGCCGCCGGAAGACGGCGAACCGCCGCCGTAGCTCGGCGCGCCGGACTGATACCCCGTGCCGTCGCTCCGCTCGCGCTTGTCGCCGGTGAAGTAAATATTCTCGGCGACTACTTCCGCGCTGCGGCGTTTGTTGCCTTCCTTGTCGGTATAGTCGCGGATTTGCAGACTGCCGGAGACGGCGCACAGCTGACCCTTTGTGAAGTATCTCGTCACAAATTCGGCTGTCTGCCGCCACGCGACGACGTCGATGAAGTCGGTCTGCCGCTCTCCGCGCTCGCCGCCCTCGCCGCGCGATACGAACCGGCGGTCAACCGCGAGAGTGAACGACGTGACGGACGTTCCGTTCTGCGTGTGACGCAGTTCCGGGTCGCGCGTCAGCCGTCCCATAAGCACTATCTGATTCATAGAGTCACTCCCCCACAACCGTAATAAGCGATCGCATAATGCCGTCGGTAATGCCGAGAACGCGCGTCAGCTCGGCGGGAAAATCCGCGCCCGACGTGAAATGCGCGAGCACATAGAACCCCTCGGGCTTGTCGTTGATGAGGTAAGCGAGTCTGCGCTTGCCCCACTCGTCCTGTGTGGTGAGCGTTCCGTGCGTCTCGATGAGGGTTTTGAACTTCAGAACCGTTGCGGCGACTCCCTCCTCGCCGAGGTCGGGGTCGATGATGTAGAGAAGCTCGTAGTTTGCCGATGTCTTTGCCATTTGTACACCTCCTTCTGGACATTAGGCCGCTATTGCGGCAAGAAGTATCGTTTGCGCGGAAGCGCAAACGAGTCGCAAGTTATAGGCGCAAAGTCGTGAAAGCGCGCTACTGCCGCTCTTGACTTTTCGCCTAAAACTTAAAACTCAAAACAAGCACGGTTCCGCCGTGCGCTATACGAGTTCTATGACCGCCATTTCGGCGGCGTCTCCGCGGCGCGGTCCCGTGCGCGTAATGCGGGTGTAGCCGCCGCTGCGCTCCGCGTAGGTCTTTGCGGTGTCCGAAAAGACTTTCGTCACGACGTCCTCCCGGGTGATGAACGAGAGAGCCAGACGGCGGTTCGCGAGCGAACCTTTTTTGCCGAGCGTAATCATCTTTTCGGCAAGCGGGGCAATCTCTTTGCAGCGGGTGACTGTCGTTTCGAGCCGTCCGAGGTCGAGAAAATCCGTCACCTGCTGACGCAGCATAGCGCGGCGAATGTCGGTCGGTCTGCCGAGTTTGCGTGTTCCGGGCATATTAGTTACTCCTTTATTCGTTCGACGACTGGAGCGAAAGCCCCATCATAGCGAGCTTGTGTACCACTTCCTCGAGACTCTTGCGTCCGAGGTTGCGCACCTTTATCATCTCGTCCTCGCTCTTGTTGATGAGGTCTTCGACCGTGTTTATGTTCGCGCGCTTCAGGCAGTTGAAACTGCGGACCGAGAGGTCAAGCTCCTCGATTGTCATTTCAAGCACCTTGTCGCGCAGAGTTTCGTTCTTTTCGACCACGATACTGCGCCCGCCCGCCGCGTCCGACAGGTCGATGAACAGCGAGAAGTGGTCGCAGAGTATTTTTGCGGCAAGACTCAAAGCGTCCCGCGCGGAGAGCGTTTTGTTCGTCCAGACCTCGATCGTGAGCTTGTCGAAATCCGTCATATTCGCGACGCGCGTGTTCTCGACGTTGAAGTTGACTTTCGACACCGGCGTATAAATCGAGTCAATCGGAATAACTCCGATGACCGGCTGCGCCGGTTTGTTGCGGTCGGCGGAAACGTACCCGCGTCCCTGGTCGAGAACCATTTCGATCGAAATCGAGCCGCCCTGCTCGAGCGTGCATACCGGAAGGTCGGGGTTAAGTATTTCAACCTCGCCGTCCGCGCGAATGTCGCCCGCCGTGACCGTGAGGCTTCCCGAGCCGGAGTTTGAAGCCGAGAGATACACGGTTTTCTCCGATTCGGTGTACAGCTTCGCGACGATTCGCTTGATGTTGAGTATTATCTCGGTGACGTCCTCTTTGACGTGAGGAATTGTGGAAAACTCGTGCTGCACTCCGCTGAACTTCACGGTTTTCACCGCGGAGCCGGGCAGCGAGGACAGCAGTATTCTGCGAAGCGAGTTCCCGAGGGTGATTCCGTATCCGCGCTCCAACGGCTCTATGACATATTTGCCGTATTTTTCATCACCGACAATTTCTTCAATTCTCGGCTTCTCTATTGCTACCATATAAACCCTCCCAAAATTAAAATTCAGCTATCCAATATGAGGGCGCGGCAAATACGCAGCCGCGGCGCGGGCGACGCTTCAGAGAGAGCGTTTCTCCGCCGCAGGACGGCGCGTAACCGCCGCTTATGCGTTTACTTCGAGTACAACTCGATGATCATCTGCTCCTCAACCGGGAAGTCGATTTCCGTGCGGCGCGGGTACGACACAATGCTCGCGGAGAGCGAGTTCGCGTCATAACTGAGCCATTCGGGGGCTTTGCGCGAAGAATTCGCCTCAATCGACGACTTGAATTTATCGAGGCTGCGGCTCGCTTCCGAGAGCGCGACAACCAAGCCGGGTTTGACAAGGTAAGACGGGATATTGACGCGGCGTCCGTTCACGGTGAAGTGTCCGTGCAGGACGAGCTGACGCGCTTCCGCGCGGCTCATCGCGAAGCCGAGGCGGTACACGACGTTGTCGAGCCGCGTTTCGAGAAGCGAGAGCAGGTTTTCGCCGGTCTTGCCGGGTCTGCGCGACGCTTCCACGAAATACTTGTGGAACTGCGATTCCAGAACTCCGTAATAACGCTTTGCCTTTTGCTTCTCGCGAAGCTGCGTGCCGTATTCCGACACTTTGACGCGACCCTGTCCGTGCTGTCCGGGCGGATAGGCGCGGCGGTCGGCGGCGCATTTATCGGTGTAGCAGCGGTCGCCTTTAAGAAAGAGCTTCTGCCCCTCGCGGCGGCAGAGCCGGCAGACCGCGCCTGTGTATCTTGCCATAGTACTATAGTCCTCCTGATTGTTCGCTCGGTCGGAATGAATCCTCCCGTCGCTAAGTTTATTCGCTCGGTCGGAGTGAATCCTCCCGTCGCTAAAGTTCCGGAAAACGGCGGGCGTGACACGCCTTTGCCGAAATGCCTTTTCCCGCAACAGCGGTCAAACTCCCGCGGGATAAGTCAGCAAACTCCGTTTTGCAGCTATTTCCCCGAAAAAGCGCGCTGACCGCGCTTCGCGTACTAAACGCGGCGGCGTTTCGGCGGACGGCAGCCGTTGTGCGGAATCGGCGTCACATCTTTAATCATCGTAACGTCAAGCCCGGCGGTTTGGAGCGCACGGATTGCCGCCTCGCGACCCTGTCCGGGTCCCTTGACAAACACTTCGACGGTTTTCAGACCGTGTTCCATAGCGGCTTTTGCGGCGGTTTCGGCGGCGGTCTGCGCGGCGTACGGCGTACTCTTGCGACTGCCCTTGAAGCCCATTTCGCCGGCGGAAGCCCACGAAATCGCGTTGCCCTGCGGGTCGGTAATCGTAACCATCGTGTTGTTGAAGGAGGACTTGATGTGAACCGCACCCTTTTCGATATTCTTTCGCTCGCGGCGGCGGGTTCTCGTTTTCTGCGTTTTTTTCTGCGTTGCCACTTGTATTCCTCCTTACTTCTTCTTGTTCGCGATTGTGCGCTTCGGACCCTTGCGCGTTCTCGCGTTGGTCTTCGTGCGCTGACCGCGCACCGGAAGCCCGCGGCGATGACGCGTTCCGCGGTAACAGCCGATTTCCGTCAGACGCTTAATGTCAAACGCGATGCTGCGGCGGAGGTCTCCCTCGACGACGTAGTGCTTGTCGATGACTTCGCGGAGCGCGGCTTCGTCCGCGTCTGTGAGGTCTTTGACGCGCTTGTCCGGGTCGATTCCCGTAGTCTCGAGGATTTTCGTCGCGCTGGTGCGCCCTATGCCGTAGACGTAGGTGAGCGCGATTTCTATGCGTTTGTCTTTCGGCAGGTCAATACCTGAAATACGAGCCATATTTTGATGACCATTTCCTTTCATTGTTTGATTCGTTGTTCGTTCGTTCGGGCGAATCCGTCCCGCCGCGTTATTTGCCGCTTGCCGGAAATGAATTCCGGCTTCGCCCCGTGCTCGCGCGGCTCACGCGGGGAACGCGTCCGCGGATGCGGAACCGACCGGTTTTGCGCTATCCTTGACGCTGTTTGTGCTTCGGGTTTTCACAGATAACCATAACGCGCCCTTTGCGCTTGATTACCTTGCACTTTTCGCACATCGGTTTAACCGAGGGTCTGACTTTCATCGGGATTTATCTCCTTTGAGTTTACTTTGTCCGCCAGGTGATTCTGCCGCGGGTAAGGTCGTACGGCGACATTTGCACCGTGACCTTGTCGCCCGGAAGAATCTTGATAAAGTTTGTGCGGAGCTTTCCGGAAATGTGCGCGAGAATCGTGTGTCCCTTCCCGATGTCAACACGGAAAGTGGTGTTCGGGAGCGACTCGGTGACAATCCCCTCAAGCTCGATCATATCTTCTTTTGACAAGTCTTTTACACTCCTCCGTTCCCGTCGTCCGCACCCGCGGCCGCGAGCGCGCGTCTTAACTCCGCGTTTGTTACCTTTTCGCCGGAGCCGAGCTTCCGCGAGGTTCGCGACGACGCATCGGCGAACACCGCGACGTGCTTCGGCTTTTTGCGCTTCGGCTTTTCGAGAAGTCTGCCCCTGCCGTCCGCGAGAAGCAGTAAACCGTCCTCCGCGCCGACGACGAAAAACAGCGTTCCCGCGTCCCTGCCGTTTTTGTTGCGCACTACCGTTCCGACCGGAAGCGGCGCGCCCGGCGGCGCGGTCTGCCGTAATCCGGCGTTCTGTTCGGGGACATTATCCCCGCCCGTACTGTCGCTTTCCATACTCATTCCCGTGTAAGAATTTCCGGTTCGCCGCGCGTGATGAGAACCGTGTTTTCATAGTGCGCCGAGAGACTTCCGTCCGCCGTCACGACCGTCCACCCGTCCGTCAGTACGCGGATAGCGGAGCCTCCGGCGTTTACCATCGGCTCAATCGCGATTGTCATTCCCTCGATGAGCCGGGGGTCTGCTCCCTTCCGAGGAAGCTGTACATAGTTCGGGACTTCCGGGTCCTCGTGGAGTTCTTTGCCGACGCCGTGTCCCACATACTCGCGGACTACGCCGAAGCCGAGACTCTCCGCGTAAGTCTGCACGGCCTTTGATATGTCCGACACGCGGTTTCCCGCACGCGCCGCCGCGAGTCCCTCGAAAAAGGACTGCCGCGTCGCGTCAATAAGCGTTTGTGCCTCGCCGGATATGTCGCCTACCGCGAAAGTCGCGGCACAGTCGCCGACAAAGCCGTCTTTCGTAGCACCGACGTCGATACTCACAATGTCGCCGCTCCGCAGCCGCCCGGAGCCGGGGATACCGTGAATAATGCGGTCGTTGACCGATATGCAGACGCTTTTCGGGAAGCCGTTGTACCCGAGAAACGTCGGTTCCGCGCCGCGCGCCTTGATGAACCGCCGCACTTCCGAGTCTATGTCGGACGTTTTCGCTCCGGGTACCGCGAGCCGTCCGGCGAGTGCGCGCGCGCCGGCGGCGATTTTCCCCGCTTCCCGCATCTTAATGATTTCGGAAGCGGTCTTTACGCGAATCATAGAATTGTTCGCCCGACCGGGCAAAGCCCGACCGCCGCTGACGTCCCGGCAAAACGCCGTCTGCGCAGGCCGCGGTTTTGCCGGGATGCCGCGTATCCGGATTCTGCAATCATCATCGTCTATTCCGCTATCCCGAGAGCGGCGAACACGACTTTCGTCGTCGCCGCAATCGACGGCTGATTCTGAACGGTTTTCAGCTTGCTGCGGTTTCCGTAGAAAGAAATGAGCGGTTCCGTCTCGGCGTGGTACACGCGCAGACGGTTGCGGACGGTCTCCGCCTCGTCGTCCTTGCGGATAATAAGCTCCGCGCCGCACTTGTCGCACTTGCCGTCGGTTTTCGGGGGAGCCGAGAGAATATGATACGTCGCGCCGCAGTCCGGGCAGACGCGTCTGCCGGACATACGCCCGACGATTTCCTCGTCCGAAATCTCGATAGAGAGCGCGGTTTCGACTTCGATACCGTCGTCCTCAAGAGCTTCAGCCTGGGCTATCGTTCTCGGCATAGCGTCGAGAATGTAGCCGTTCGCGCAGTCCGGCTCCGCCATACGCTCGCGGATTACGCCGATGATGACTTCGTCCGGAACAAGCTCTCCCGCGTCCATAAATGCTTTCGCCCGAAGTCCGACCGGAGTGCCGTTTTTGACGGCGGCGCGAAGAATGTTCCCCGTCGAAATCATCGGAACGCCGAGAACGTCGGAAAGAATCTGCGCCTGAGTGCCTTTGCCGGCGCCTGGCGCGCCGAGTAATACAAGTTTCATACAAACTCCCCTCTATTCAAGGAAGCCCTTGTAGTGGCGCATCAGCATCTGCGCCTCGAGCTGCTTTATCGTTTCGAGCGCGACCGAGATTACGATTATAATACTCGTTCCGCCCATTTGGATGCCGGAGCTTGCCGCCGTAGGCGAGAAGTGGCTTACGAGCAGCGGACCTATCGCGATAACGCCGAGATACAGCGAGCCGAACAGCGTCACCTTGCCGAGTACGCGGCGGATAAAGTCGCTTGTCGGGCGGCCGGGACGGATTCCCGGAATCATACCGCCGTTTTTCTTCAGGTTGTTCGAGACCTCAATCGGATTCATCTGAATCGTCGAGTAGAAGTAGCTGAAGAAGACAATCAGCAGGAAGTATACGACCATATACACCCAGCTCGTCGTGCCGAAATGCTTTGAAACCCAGCCGTTCTGCCACTTCGGGACAAACGCGACGATCGTCGCGGGTACCGAGGCGATGGACTGCGCGAAGATAATCGGCAGGACGCCGGACATATTGACCTTGATAGGCAGATGCGTACTCTGTCCGCCGTACATACGGCGTCCGCGCGTCTGCTTCGTATACTGAATCGGGATTCTGCGCTCCGACTCCTGCACGATTACTATGAGTACCATAATCGCAAGCGCGCCGATAAGCATAAGCGCGTAAATCCAGGACTTGGACGGCGCGGCTATGCTGTTCGTAATCAGACTTCCGATTGACGACGGGAAGCGCGAGACTATCGATACGAACAGGATAATCGAGATACCGTTGCCGATACCGAACTCGGTAATCTGCTCGCCGAACCACATAACGAGTACGGAACCCGCCATAAACGTCCCGACGATGACGACCGGAGTCCAGAAGCTGCCCGCGATTGTCATATCGACCACGGTGTCCGAACCCATACCGAAGCGCAGCAGCTGATAGTAGCCGAACGCCTGAAGCAGCGCGATTGCGATCGTCGTATACCGCGTGATTTTCTCGAGCTTCTTTTTGCCGTCCTCTCCGCCCTCTTTCGACAGACGTTCGAGAGCGGGAATCGCGACGGTCAGAAGCTGTATGATAATCGACGCGTTGATGTAAGGCTGTATCGCAAGCGCGAATATCGACGCGCGCTCAAGCGCGGAGCCGGACATCGTGTTCAGCATACCGAGAATCGTGTTCTGCTGGTTTACGAAGTACGCCTCGAGCAGACCGGAGTTTATGAACGGTACCGTGACCGCGTTGCCGAGCCTGTAGATAAGCACAATGAACAGCATAAAGAGCAGCTTGCGGCGCAGCTCTTCAATCTTCCAGGCGTTGCGAAGTGTGTTCAGCAACTCAGACCACCTCGGCTATTCCGCCGGCGGCTTCGATTTTTGTTTTTGCCGACTCGGAGAACGCGCTGGCGCGTACGGTGAGTTTTTTTGTGATTTCGCCCACGCCGAGAATCTTAACTCCGTAAACGCACTTGGAGAGCAAGCCGATTCCGAGAAGCGTTTCCGCGCTTACCGTGTCGCCCTCGGCGAAACGGTCAAGGTCGCGAATGTTCACGGTCTCGAACGGCTTCGCGAATATGTTGTTGAAGCCGCGCTTCGGTACGCGCCGCGCGAGCGGCATCTGTCCGCCCTCGAAGCCGACGCGAACGCCGCCGCCGGAGCGCGCTTTCTGTCCCTTGTGACCGCGTCCTGCGGTTTTGCCGTTACCCGTGCCGGGACCGCGCCCCTTGCGCTTCCCGGAGTGCGTCGAGCCGGGGACGGGACTTAAGTCGTGTATCTGCACGTTCTTACCTCCTATGCTTCCGTAACGCTGACAAGATAGGAAATTTTCGCGATCTTGCCCCTCGTCTGAGGATTGTCGGGCTGAACGGTCTCCGCGCCGATTTTGCGGAGTCCGAGCGACTCCGCCGTCGCGATGTGACCTTTAAGGCGACCGTTCAGGCTTTTAACGAGCTTGATTTTCAAGTTTGCCATAACGTCCTCCTATAAATCTTCCGGTTGCTTGCCGCGAATTTTCGCGACCTGCGCCGCGTCCCTCAGCGTGCGAAGCCCCGCCATCGTCGCCTTGACGACGTTCTGCGGATTGTTCGAGCGCAGGCACTTTGTGCGTATGTCCGAAATCCCGGCGGCTTCGACGACGGCGCGAACCGCACCGCCCGCGATAACTCCGGTTCCGGGAGGCGCGGGCTTAAGCAGCACCCTGCCCGCACCGAACGCGCCGATAACCTCGTGAGGAATCGTCGAGCCGGAGGTCGTGATTGTAACTACGTTTTTCTTGGCGTCCTCGACGCCCTTGCGGATAGCTTCGGAAACCTCGCCCGCTTTGCCGAGTCCGAAACCGACGCGTCCCTTGCCGTCGCCGACGACGCAGAGCGCGGAGAACTTGAAGATGCGTCCGCCCTTGACCGTCTTTGCGACGCGGTTGAGGGAGACGACCTTTTCCGTGAACTCGGACGACGCTTCGTCGCGCCGGTTGTCGCGGCGGTTATTGTTGTTATTGTTGTTGCCCTGATAAGCCATATTCTCTCTCCCTCCTTAAAAATCGAGTCCGCCCTCGCGGGCGCCCTCGGCAAGCTCTTTGACTCTGCCGTGATATACGAAACCGCCGCGGTCGAAGACCACCGCCGCAATTCCGGCTTCCTTGGCGCGCCCCGCTATCGCGAGTCCGACTTTCTTCGCGCCGTCTTTGTTGGAGCCGGACACGTCGAACCCTTTCTCGGTCGAGGACGCGGAAGCGAGAGTTTTCCCCGAAACGTCGTCGATAAGCTGCGCGTATATGTGCTTCTCGCTGCGGAATACGTTCAGCCGCGGGCAGTCCGGCGTACCGGAAACCTTTGCGCGGACGCGCTTGTGGCGTTTGATGCGCGACTGTGTTTTATCGGCTTTCTTTACCATTTTCCGGTCACCTCCTTATTTGCCCGCAGTCTTGCCTTCTTTGCGGCGGACGACTTCGTTTGCGTATTTTATGCCTTTGCCCTTATACGGCTCCGGCGGTCTCTTCTTGCGAACGTCGGCGGCGAACTGCCCGACCGCCTGTTTGTCTGCGCCCGAGATAATCACTTTGTTCGTCGCGGGAACTTCAATCTTAATCTCGTCCGTCTCCTCGACGATGACCTGGTGCGAATAACCGAGGTTCATAACGAGCCGCGTTCCGTCTTTAACCGCGCGGTACCCGACTCCGTTGACCTCAAGCTCCTTTTTGAAGCCATCGGTGACGCCCGTCACCATATTCGCGACGAGCGACCGCGTGAGTCCGTGATACGCCCGCGTCTGCGGCAGGTCGTCCGGACGCGTGACGTTTATGACCGCGCCGTCAACCGTGACCGTAATCTCCGGACGGAGGGTGCGCGAAAGCGTGCCTTTCGGACCCTTGACCGTGACGACGTTGCCCTCCGCGACCCTGACCTCGACTCCCGAGGGAACCGCGATGGGGCTTCTTCCTATTCTCGACATATTATAGCCCCCTTACCACACAAAGGCGAGGACTTCGCCGCCGACATTGGCGATTCGCGCCTTTTTGTCGGTCATAACGCCCCGGCTTGTGGAAATAACCGCGATTCCGAGTCCGCGGAGAACGCGCGGAAGTTCATCCGCGCCCGCGTACACGCGGAGACCGGGCTTTGACACGCGGCGGAGTCCCTTAATCGCGTGTTCGCTGCCCGAGTATTTGAGAGTGACGCGAATCGCGCCCTGCGCGCCGTCGGGCACGAGCTGAAAATTCTTGATATAGCCCTCCGCGAGAAGAATGTCCGCTATCGCTTTTTTCATTTTCGAGCGCGGAATGTCAACAGTCGCGTGCTTTGCGGAGCCTGCGTTGCGGATTCGCGTCAGCATATCCGCAATCGGGTCTGTAGTCAACATAGATGTTACTCCTTTATTTAGAGTTGCGGTGCGAGGTTACGGACATAACCGCCCGGTAGGCAAAGCCTCCCGGAGCTGAAGTTTCGGTAACGCGGCGAACGTGACACGCCTTTGCCGAAACCCCGGACCGACGTCCGTCCTGTCGCAGCGCGCGGTGAGACGGCGAGTTGCGTAAATTCAACCGCAATCCTTACCAGCTTGCTTTTTTTACTCCCGGAATCTGTCCCTTGTGCGCAAGCTCGCGGAAGCAGATGCGGCACACGCCGTAGTTGCGGAGATATGCGTGGGGACGACCGCAGATTTTGCAGCGGTTGTGCCGGCGCGACGAAAACTTCTGCTCGCGCTGACTTTTAAGAATCATAGATGTTTTTGCCATTTCGCCGCCTCCTAACTGCGTATGAACGGCGCGCCGAGCAGACCGAGAAGCTCGCGAGCTTCCTCGTCCGTAACGGCTGTCGTCACGAAAATTATGTCCATACCGCGAATCTTTTCGATTTTGTCGTAGTCGATTTCGGGGAAAATGAGCTGCTCTTTGATTCCGAGCGCGTAGTTCCCGCGCCCGTCAAAACTGTTCGGCGAGATTCCGCGGAAGTCGCGGACGCGCGGCAGCGCAACGTTAAACAGCCTGTCGAGAAACTCCCACATTCTGTCCCGGCGCAGAGTTACTTTAACGCCGACGCTCATTCCCTCGCGGAGTTTGAAGTTCGCGACGGACTTCTTCGCCTTGGTGACGACCGCTTTCTGCCCTGCGATTTGCGTAATGTCCCGCACGACCGCGTCGATCGCTTTCGCGTTGTCGCGAGCGTCTCCCGCGCCGACGTTGATTACGATTTTGTCGAGCCGCGGAATCTGCATAACGCTCTTATAGCTGAATTTTTTCATCAGAGCGGGAGCGATTTCGCTTTTGTACTTTTCCTTAAGTCTCGGCATTATCTCTCCCCCTTATATCGCCGCGCCGCACTTTTTGCAGACGCGGGACTTTTCGCCGTCCCCGATTTTGTGACCGACACGGGTCGGCTTGTCGCACTTCGGGCACACGAGCATAAGTTTCGACGCGTAAATCGGCGTTTCTTTGCTTATTATGCCGCCGGCTTCGCCCTGACGGCGCGGCTTCTGGTGCTTTTTAGCGATATGAACGCCCTGCACTATCACTTTGCCCGACTTGGGATCCGCCGAATGCACCTTGCCGCGCGTACCCTTGTCGCGACCGGAGAGGACGACGACGGTGTCGTTCGTTTTGATGTTCACTTGTCGTTCCTCCTCATATAACTTCCGGCGCGAGCGACAGAATCTTCATATATTCCTTGTCGCGCAGTTCTCTTGCGACAGGTCCGAAGATACGCGTTCCGCGCGGGTTCTTGTCGTCGCGGATTAACACCGCGGCGTTTTCGTCGAACCGGACGTACGTTCCGTCGGTGCGGCGGACTCCGCGAACCGTCCTGACGATGACCGCCCTGATCACGTCGCCTTTTCTGACCTGACTTCCCGGGGCGGCTTTGCGCACGGACGCGACGATAACGTCGCCTATGTTGCCGTACTTGCGCTTACTGCCGCCGAGGACGCGTATGCACTTTATCTCTTTCGCGCCGGTATTGTCGGCGACTTTGAGATAGGATTCCTGCTGTATCATTTTTAGCCGCCTCCTTTACTTCGCTTTCTCAAGGATTTCGACAAGCCGCCAACGCTTGTCTTTGGACAGCGGACGCGTCTCCATAACGCGCACGCGGTCGCCTATTCCGCAGTCGTTGTTCTCGTCGTGCGCCTTAAGCTTATATGTGCGGCGCATAACCTTTTTGTAAAGCGGGTGCGCAACGCGGTCTGCCACTGCGACGACGATCGTTTTGTCCATTTTGTCGGAAACCACGAGTCCGACCTTGGTCTTTCTAAGAGAAGTTCTCTGTTCGCTCATTTATCGTATCCTCCCCTCAGCCCTGTTTCTGACGAATAACGGTCTTGACCCTTGCAATATCGTGCTTTACCTGCGATATGCGGATTGGGTTCTCAAGCTGATTCGTCGCGTGCTGCATACGGAGGAAGAATAGATCTTTCTTGAGATCGACAAGTTTTTCCTCGAGCTGCTTATCGTCGAGCTTTCTGACTTCACTTGGCTTCATCCTAATTCACCGCCTGTCTGCGCGGCTTCCGCGGCGGGAGCCGCTTCGCGCGTAATGAACTTGGTTTTGCAAGGCAGCTTGTGTCCCGCGAGACGCGTCGCTTCGCGCGCCGCCTCTTCCGTAACGCCCGCGATTTCAAACAGCACCCTGCCGGGCTTTACGACGGCGACCCAGTGGTCGGGCGAGCCTTTACCGGAACCCATACGCGTTTCGGCGGGCTTCGACGTGACCGGCTTGTCGGGGAAAATTTTAATCCAGACCTTGCCGCCGCGCTTCGTGTAACGCGTCATAGCGATACGCGCAGCCTCGATTTGGTTCGACGTAATCCAGCACGGCTCGAGAGCCTGAAGCCCGAATTCGCCGTTCGAGACGAAATTGCCTCGCGTCGCGCGGCCTTTCATTCTGCCGCGCTGAACCTTGCGGTGCTTAACTCTTTTCGGTAACAGCATCAGTCGTTGCCTCCCTCTGTGGGTTTAGCGGGCGCGGCGGGTGCCGGACCGGGTGCCGCGGGACTCGCCGGAGCCGGAGTCGTACCCTGCGGACGCGGGGTCTGCGGGCGGTTGCCCTGATACCCGCCGGTGCGGTTGCCGCCCTGGTACCCGCCGGACGTGCCGCCGGTACCGCCGGTGCGGTTGCCGCCCTGGTATCCTCCGGACGTGCCGCCGGTACCGCCGGTGCGGTTTCCGCCCTGGTATCCGCCGGACGTGCCGCCGGTACTGCCGGTACGGTTGCCGCCCTGGTACCCGCCGGACGTGCCGCCGGTGCGGCTGCCGCCCTGATACCCGCCCGAGCTTCCGCCCGAACGGTTGTTCTGATAGCCGCCGGTGCGGCTGCCGCCGCGGTTGTCGGTACGGCTGTCGCGGCGTTCGCGCTGCGGCTTCGTGAGATCCATCGTGCGCGGAGTGGAGCGCAGAGTCTGCGACAGCACTTCGCCGTTGTACACCCAGACTTTGACGCCGATACGACCGTAAGTCGTCGCCGCCTCGGCAAAGCCGTAGTCTATATCCGCGCGGAGCGTCTGAAGCGGGATAGTACCTTCGTGATACGACTCGCTGCGGGCGATTTCCGCGCCGCCGAGCCGACCGCCTACCGTAACCTTAATTCCGCGCACACCGAGACGCATTGCGCGGCTCATCGCGTTTTTCATTGCGCGGCGGAATCCGATACGCTTCTCGAGCTTCTGCGCGATACCCTCGGCGACGAGCTGCGCGTTTGTGTCCGGACTCTTGACCTCAACGATTGAGATTGAGACCGGCTTGCCGATTTTCGCGCCGATTTTCGCGGTGAGAGCTTCGATTTCCGCGCCGCCTCTGCCGATTATAACGCCGGGGCGCGCGCAGTGAATGAAAATCTTGACCCGCGTCGCGTCGCGCTCG
Source organism: Oscillospiraceae bacterium (assembly GCA_031290515.1). GTDB lineage: Bacteria > Bacillota > Clostridia > Oscillospirales > Oscillospiraceae > JAIRRO01. The sequence continues at coordinate 7,077 of JAITNK010000048.1, read as the reverse complement.
ATTTCAATGCGCGGAACGCCCGCGGAGTCGAGCGTCTTTTTCAGGAATTTGCGGATTTCATAGTCCTCGACGACGAGATCTCCGACCTTTTCGCTTCTCGCGTACCAGCGGGAATCCCAGTCCTTGATAATGCCGACGCGGAAACCGTGCGGATGAACCTTCTGACCCATTCGGAAATCCCCCCTTTACTCTTTTTCCGTCACGACGACGGTGATGTGGCTTGTGCGCTTGATAATGCGGGCTCCGCGCCCCTGCGCCCTCGGCATCGTACGCTTCTGGTACTTTGTGGGACCGGGGTTCACGAACGTCTCGGAAATGTAGAGCTTTTCGGGATCCATAAGGTGATTGTTCTCCGCGTTCGCGACGGCGGATTTGAGGAGCTTTAACACAAGCTCGCTCGCGGCCTTGGGCGTCGCGAGGAGAAGAGCCGCGGCGGTTTTCGTGTCCTTGCCGCGAATCAGGTCGCAGACGATTTTGACCTTGCGCGGAGCGATTCGTACATAATTCAGATGAGCTTTCGCTTCCATTACAGCCGCCCCCTTACTTCGTCGTTTTCGATCCGGAGTGTCCCCGGAACGTGCGTGTCGGCGCGAACTCGCCGAGCTTGTGACCGACCATATCCTCGGTGATGTAAACCGGGACGTGCCGCCTGCCGTCGTGCACCGCGATTGTGTGTCCGACGAAGCTCGGAAAAATCGTAGACGCGCGCGACCAGGTTTTAAGAGCTTTTTTCTCGCCCTTTGCGTTCATTTCATCGACGCGCTTCAGTAGTTCGGGCGCGGCGAACGGACCTTTTTTAACACTTCTGCTCATAAGCGTACCCTCCCTTACTTCGTGCGGCGTTTGACGATGAACTTATCCGTGCGGTTCTTCGTCTTACGGGTTTTATATCCGAGCGCGGGCTTGCCCCACGGCGTAACCGGTCCCGGTCTGCCGACCGGGGACTTGCCTTCGCCGCCGCCGTGCGGGTGATCGACCGGGTTCATAACGGAGCCGCGAACCGTCGGTCTGATACCCATATGGCGCGAGCGGCCGGCTTTGCCGAGGTTGATATTCGAGTGGTCAATGTTGCCGACCTGCCCGATTGTCGCCTTGCAGTTTATACGAATGTAGCGGTATTCGCCGGACGGGAGCCGCACCTGCGCGAGAGTACCCTCTTTCGCCATAAGCTGCGCCTGCGTTCCCGCTCCCCGGACGAGCTGTCCGCCCTTTCCGGGGTTAAGCTCGATATTGTGAATCGTCGTGCCGACGGGAATCGCGGAAATCGGCAGGCAGTTACCGGGCTTGATGTCCGCTTTCTCGCTCGAAAGCACTTCGTCGCCCGCTTTAAGTCCGACCGGCGCGATGATGTAGCGGCGTTCCTTGTCGGCGTACTCGATAAGTGCGATAAACGACGAGCGGTTCGGGTCGTATTCGAGCCGGAGAACCGTCCCCGCGACGTCCGTCTTGTCGCGCTTAAAGTCGATTATGCGGTACTTGCGGCGTTCCCCGCCGCCCTTGTGGCGGACGGTTATGCGACCGTAGCTGTTGCGCCCGGAGTGCTTTTTAAGCACCTCGGTGAGGCTGCGTTCGGGGCGAGCCTTCTTATCCACGCCGTCGAACCCGGATACGGACATTCCGCGTCTGCCCGGAGTCGTCGGCTTATAAAACTTTACAGACATTCAGCTTTCCCCCTATACCATACCCTCGAAGAACTCTATCGTCTTCGAGTCGGGTTTCAGGCGGATGACCGCCTTTTTCCAGTCCTTGGCGTATCCCTCGGGATAACGCCCCTGACGGTGCGATTTGCCCTTGACGTTCGCCGTCGTGACCTTGTCTACTTTTACGCCGAAGATTTCCTCGACCGCTTTTTTGATTTCGATTTTGTTCGCGTCCGGGCGAACCTCAAACGCGTACTTCAGAATATCGACGTGTTCCATACTCTGCTCCGAGATTATCGGACGCAGCAATATATCGTAGCTTGTTTTCATTTGCCGTAAACCTCCTCGATAACGCCGACCGCGGACTTGTCAACGATGAGCGCGCCGCCGTTGACGATGTCGTACGTCGAGAGAATGTTCGCCGGAGTGGTCAAAACTCCGGGGATATTCCTCGCGGACTTGATGACCTTTTCGTCCGCCGCCGCCGTGACGACGAGCGCTTTGCCGCTGACTCCGAGCTTCGAGAGGAACTCGACGAACGGCTTCGTCTTAATCGCGGCGACCGAAAGTCCGTCGATAACGTAGACGTTGTTTTCGAGAGCCTTCTGGCTCAGCGCGGAGAGCAGCGCGAGCCGCTTCAGCTTTTTGTTCAGCGAGAACGAGTAATCGCGCGGCTTCGGTGCGAACACGACTCCGCCGTGCGTCCACTGCGGGGCGCGCGTCGAACCCTGCCGCGCTCTGCCGGTGCCTTTTTGCTTGTACGGCTTGATGCCGCCGCCCGACACTTCGGCGCGGGTCAGCGCGGACTGCGTCCCCTGCCGCTTGTTGGCGAGGTGCTGTTTGACCGCCTGAAAAATCGCGTCGCGGTTCGGCTTAACGCCGAAGACCGACTCGGGGAGCGAGGTCTCGCCGACGGCGGAGCCGTTCATACTGTATACTTTAACTGTAGGCATTATCTCTCTCCTCCCCCTTAAGCGTTTTTAACGGTGTTCTTAATGTAAACGAGACTGCCTTTCGCGCCGGGGACCGCCCCGCGAACCGCGATGAGGTTAATCTCCGCGTCCACCTTGACAACGTCGAGATTCTGAACCGTAACCTGTTCCGCGCCCATATGTCCCGCGCCGATTTTTCCTTTGAAAATGCGGCTCGGCGAAGACGTGGAACCCATAGACCCGGCGTGCCGGTGAACCGGACCGCCGCCGTGCGACATCGGCGTTCTGTGCGCCCCGTGACGCTTGATTGCGCCGGCGAAGCCCTTGCCCTTTGAGGTTCCGGTAATGTCCACGCGGTCGCCCTCGGCGAATACGTCGGCTTTCAGCGTGTCTCCGACGTTAAGCGTCGTAATGTCCGCGAGACGGAATTCTTTGAGGTGTTTTTTCGGCGGCACGCCGGCTTTCTTGAGATGACCGAGTTCCGGCTTCGTGAGCTTGCGCTCCGCGGTGTCTCCGTACCCGAGCTGGACGGCGGAATACCCGTCGCGCTCCGGCTCTTTCTTCTGAACGACTATGCACGGTCCCGCCTCGATAACTGTGACGGGAATGACCTTGCCGTTCTCGTCAAAGATCTGCGTCATACCGATCTTTTTGCCGATAATGGCTTTTTCCATTTGGGGTGACTCCTTAATATAAAGTTATTGGTCGGCGGATTCCGCCGACATAACAGGAACGCGTACCGTCCCTAATTGTTATCGGTCCGCTGCGCCGTATTCTTTCAGGTAAGCCCGAATGTTTGCGGCGTGCTTTGCGGCGTCGGGTATTTGCAGCGCGGACAGCGTCGGATTTTCGAGGTATTCCACGACGTCCGCCGCAGTGGCTATCGAGTGCACCCTGAGACCGTATTTTTCCGCAAGCTCAACCGTTGCGGATTTGCCCCCCGTGCCGCGTTCCAGTCTGTCCACCGAAATGTACAGCGCGGAAATCCGTGCTTCAATGCGAAGCGATTCAAGGAGCGCAATAGTTTCGCGCACGGAGGTTCCGGCGGTCGTAACGTCCTCCAAAACCGCGATTTTATCGCCGTTTTGAGGGATGTACCCGAGTATCTGTCCCGCCTCGCCGTGGTCCTTCTTCTCCTTGCGGTTGAACGAGACGTTAAGGTCGAGTCCGTTCTGCGCGAGCTTCGCGGATGCGGCGGTCACGAGCGGAATCCCCTTGTAAGCCGGTCCGTATAAAACGGAGAAAGCCGCCTTTATTTTATCGTTCAGCTCGGTTCGCGGCTGAAGCTCCGTTTTTTCGTCAATGCCGCCCCACTCGTTTTCCGGACGCACGGAGTTGTCGATGAGCTTCGCGTAAAAATCGCCGAGCCTTGCAAGCTGCGCGCCGGTCTTATACTCGCCGGTATTTATAAAGTACGGCGACTTCCGACCGCTTTTCAGAGTGAAATCACCGAAAAGCAACGCTCCGCATTGAACCATAAAATCCAAAAACCGCGGATAGAGGACTTGCTTTTTCCCCATAACGTCCGGACGTCTTTCCTAAAGCCTTACAGCTTCAAATCTATCTCCACGCCCGCGGGAATCTCCAGCGTCGTGAGCGCGTCAACCGTTTTCTGCGTCGGGTTGATGATGTCGATGAGCCGCTTGTGCGTCAGACGCTCAAACTGCTCGCGCGAGTCTTTGTACTTATGGACGGCGCGGAGAATCGTCGTAATCTCGCGCTTCGTCGGAAGCGGAATCGGTCCGGATACGCGCGCGCCGGTGCGCTTCGCGGTCTCGACGATTTGCGCCGCCGCAACATCGATAAGCTGATGGTCGTACGCCTTGAGTCTGATGCGGATACTTTTCCCGCCTGCCATAGTGGTGTCCTCCGAAAAAGTAGTATGTGTCGCCTGCGCGCCTTGGGATTCGTTGCCGTTACTGCCTTTCGGTGCCGAGGAAAATCAGTACACTCTGCCGTGCGTATCATTTCAAACCGAAAAATAACTCGTTTCCACGCTTTGCCGCGCGGCTTACGCGGAAACGGTATCCAATCCGACGATATACGTTTTACGGCGGGTGACGACCTCCGTCGCCCGATTACGCGGCTTTCGCCGCCGGACTTGCTCCCCGGAAGTGACCGGAACGACAGGCAAATCGTCCCGCAATCTCCCGGCTCATCGCGGGCGCGGCGCAAAAGGCATAATAAACCTACAAAACCGCGCTCGGGTATTGTATTACTTTACCCGGAGTTTGTCAAGCATTATTTTTAAGAAATTTTTTGAGGCTGATTCCGGCAGTGTCCGCAGGCACTCCGCCGCGCTCCCTGTTTGTCTGCGCGCCGCGGAGGATTTTCACTCGCCGCACCGCTCCCGTCCAAACAAATTTCTAAAATTATAAAATATTTTCAAAAAACGCTTGACAAACTGTTTTTATGTGTTAGACTGAATTTGGAAGAAGTGTGCAGCCGATATGGGGAGAGGAGGAAGCCGGAGCCCGATATGACGTTACCGGGCGGAAGTTGATATGGCAGTATGGACAGCGGCTCTATGCCGCAAGAAAGGTACAAATAATGAAAAAGTCTACAAGTAAGCGGTACATAGCACTATTCTTAGCGCTCGTACTCGCGTTCTCGCTCACCGCGTTCGCGGTAGCGAATGGATACAACGAAACGCCACCGAACAGGGATAACGCTCAAGCATTGGGAATAAGCGAAGACATTTCCGCAACAGAAAACACTCCGCCGGTGAGCGACGATCGTTTTGCAGAGATAATCTCCGATTTCATAACAGCCGGTTCGACTGACCGCAACGTACAACTTGTTGCAATCGGCAGCACAGCTATCGATACTATGATGTCTTCGGTATCGGGGCAAAGTAAACAGTATGCTCTGGTTGAGCGGATAACCGACCCCGTACGGCTTGCGGGAATTAAGGCTGCCGAGGGTTTGAGGTACGACCTTTCCGTGCGGGAGAACATATACATACTGCCATACGAAGTTGCCGAGAGTATTCTCGCCGTTGCCAATCCTATAATGTTCGCAGGCACGACACCGATTCCTCCGTCACCCGGACCGCCTCCACCTGCAACTCCAACCGTAGGCAGTGTCACACTTATGGGTTATGAAAACTTTTACCCCGATCAATATACCCCATACACAGCGCAAGGTCCCTGCACCCTTCAGGTCACAGTCTCTTCTACAGGTTCATCAGGATGGACTGCGACAGGAGGAGTATCGATAAAATCAGTTGTAGAAGTCAAGGTCGGATACACTTTCGGTGTATCTAATACCACTTCTGCAACATATACTGTGAGTGCACTTGCCGGACAAACAGCACACGTAAAAGTGTTTAGTTATTTTACTAAGCACAGCTACGTCGTCACCACTGGAAATCTAACAGAAACCGGATATACGTGGAAACCGAACGGCGGGCTTAGGTTTACTGTTGACTATTGATCGGTCTTTGCGGCGATAGCGGCAACCATAACAGCAGCGGCGGCGGATAAAATCCGCCGCCGCTTCGCTTTACCGTCCGCCCGCCCGCTCCGCCTTAGCGTCGGTACGACGGTGGAACAGCAGCATAACAAGCCGCGCGACCGGCTGCGCGATAAGCAGTTCCACGCCGAGCGAAATCGCGAAATTGCGCGGCCACTTGTAAAAGAAGCCGGTTATCGGCTCAAGGCTGATGTGCCGCCCGCCGATCCAAGTGCCGACGACCGTCAGCAGTACCGACAGCAGCAGCACGGTGCAGAGAATGTTGACGGTGACGACCGCGCGGAAGCTGTCGCCGTCGCTGACTACGCGGTGCGTCAGCCACTCCGCGGGCTTGTACGTCAGCAGTACGAGCGCGACGACCGCGAGCCATACGAACGGTATAATGCGCAGGGCTTGCCCCCAAACGGCTAAGCTGAACCCCATCTCAAAGCAGGTGATCAGCGGCGCGATGATGTTGACGGATATGACCGAGATTACCGCGATGAACAGCGCGAATTCCCGCTTGCCGCGGGGCAGTTTCATATGGAAGTCCATTTTTCTCCTTTTGCGGCGCAACATAAAAACAGCGCACCCCGGCGAACGGAGTGCGCTGAACCATTATACGCGCCGAATTATTGTACGCATTATAGCACAGCCGCGCGCGGTTGTCAAGCGGCAAATTATCAGCCGTACGCGGCTGCGGCTAATATCCTTGACAAACCGCGCGGTATATTATAGAATATCCGCAGACCGCCGGGCGAAGCCGCCGCCGGGGGCGGGCTTACGCGACTGCTGTCGCGCGATTCCCGGGGGACTACAGGGGCTATGCCCCTAAAGCCCCCGTAACCCCCCTGACCCCTGGTAACGAAAGCCGCGCTCACGCTGTTCGCGCAGAGTCGTTGCGGTGAACAGCCGCACTGTGCGCCGCGCAGTTGAAGACTGTGAGCGAGCGGCAGTTTGCGGGGACGGCATTTCGGCACAGGCGCGTCACGTACCGCCGTTGTGCCGAAACTTTGAGCGCAGGGAGGCTTTGCCGACCAAGCGGCTAATCA
>JAITNK010000038.1 GCA_031290515.1 Oscillospiraceae bacterium | reverse complement strand
TCGTCAGCTCCGTAAGTCCGGAGAGCGCGGAAATATCGGAGATTTGGTTGCCGTAGAGACCGAGTCCGGTCAGGTTCACAAGCCCCGCGAGCGGGGATATGTCGCTGATTTGGTTCATATTGAGAGAGAGTAACGTCAGGCTTGTAAGCCCGGCGAGCGGCGACAGGTCGGCGACTTGGGTTTCGCCGATATAGAGCCTCGTGAGACTCGTAAGCCCGTCAAGCGGCGGCAGGTCGGTGATCGGGTTGTGACTGATAGTGAGATCCGTCAGATTCGCAAGCCCCGCGAGCGGCGACAGGTTGCTGATTTGATTGTTATCGAGATAGAGCGTCGTCAGGTTCGTGAGTCCGGCGAGCGGCGAAATGTCGAAGACTTGGTTGTACGTAAGGTTGAGTTCCGTCAGGTTCGTAAGCTCCGCGAGCGGCGACAGGTCGCTGATTTGGTTGTAGATAAGCTCCAGCTTCTTGAGATTCGTCATATACTGCAGCGGCTCTATGCCGGTCAGGTCGTTACTGTCGAGCGCGAGTTCCGTCAAGGTTGTGCTGTACGTCTTGCCCCCGATTGTTATGCTGTCCGGCGGGGCGTCGTCGTCCTCCGTTTTCGAGCAGCCGGACGCCGCGAACAGCAGCGTCAGCGCGAGTATTGCCGCAGATATACGTTTCAGTTTCATTTGAATCTCCTTCTTTTTATTATGTATGCACAAATTATAACATTCGGGCGGCATATTGTCAAGTGCAAGTTTTATATCGCGCGCCGGCGCGATAATTCTGTTGAAGTCGCGCGCGGATTGTGATAAGATATGTGTGCCGCGCTCCGTGCGGGTACGCGCGGAGCGGAGCTGCGAGTTACCGGCGGTTGCCGGAACTTCGCTTTTTGCAGCTTTTTTCTTAAAAAGCGCGGTTCTTTGCGTATTCAGTATTATTAAGGAGACATTTAATGAGCGGCAAACCTACCGTCGCCGTGCTGTTCGGCGGCTGTTCGACGGAGTACGAAATCTCTCTGCAATCGGCTTTCTCGGTTATGCGGAGTCTCGACCCGGAGAAATATGAGCTTATACGAATCGGAATTACGCGCGGCGGCGAATGGTTCCGGTTTGACGGCGACCTCGCGCGCGTACCGGACGATACGTGGCGCGCGGCGGACTGTGTTCCGGCGGTAATCTCGCCCGACCGCGGAACGCGCGGTCTGCTCGTCTTTGAAAACGGCGGCGTTACGACCGTGCGGCTCGACGCGGCGTTTCCGGTGCTGCACGGCAAAAACGGCGAGGACGGCACGGTGCAGGGGCTGCTCGAACTCGCGGGGATACCGTGCGTCGGCTGCGGGACGCTCGCGTCCGCCGTCTGTATGGACAAGGACGTGGCGCACAGGCTCGTGAAGCTCGCGGGAATCCGCGTTCCGGAATGCGCGGTGCTGTACTCGCGGGAGCAGATTGCGGACGTTCAAAAGACTGCGGCGGGACTGCGCTTTCCGCTGTTCGTAAAGCCCGCGAACGCGGGTTCGTCGTTCGGCGTGACGCGCGCCGAAACTTCCGGCGAGCTTGAAAGCGCGGCGGAGGCGGCGTTTGAGCACGACCGCAAGGTCATCATAGAGGAAGCGATTCCCGGTTTCGAGGTCGGGACGGCGGTACTCGGCGCGGGAGACGAACTGACGGTCGGCGAGGTGGACGAAATCGAGCTGTCGCGCGGCTTTTTCGACTACGAGGAGAAGTACACGCTCAAAACGTCGCGGATTCACAATCCCGCGCGCATAGACGCGGCGGCGGCGGAGCGCATTAAGGATACGGCGCGGCTGATTTTCCGCGTACTCGGCTGCTCCGGAATGTGCCGCATAGATATGTTCCTGACTCCGGGCGGCGAAATCGTGTTCAACGAAGCGAACACGATACCCGGTTTCACGGCTCACAGCCGGTATCCGGGTATGCTCGGCAAGGCGGGATACACTTTCGCGCGGATCACGGACGAGCTTATAACGCTCGCGCTCAAATGAGCGGCGGGACTGTGCGGCACCTGTCGCGGCGCGAGAGCTATCCCGCGATAGACGTATTCAGAATCATCGCGGCGGCAATCGTCGTCGCGGGGCATACATATCCGTTAGGCGACTACGGCGGGGGAGCCGGACGCTCCGCGGTCTATTTGCTCGAGAGAATTATACACGCGCGAATCGCAATACCGTTTTTCTTTGCGACTTCGGGATTTTTCCTCTTCAGGGACGGCGCGCCGTCCCGAGCCGCGCTCGTGCGGTTCGTAAAAAATACGCTGCGTATGTATATTCTTGCTACCGCGCTGTACCTCCCGGTACTCGTCTACAACGGAAATATTTCCGTGTGGAGCAATACGCTTGCGTTCGCGAGAGACCTGCTGCTCGACGGTACGTTCTACCACCTGTGGTATTTGCCCGCGTCCGCGCTCGGAGCCGCAATCGTGTGGTTTCTTATGCGGAGAACGGGCTTAAAGGGCGCGCTCATAATCTGCGCCGCGTTGTTTTTATTCGGCGTTTTCGGCGACAACTGGTACTCGCTCTCGGCGCGCGTACCCGCGCTCACCGCTGTGTACGGCGCGTGGTTCAAAGTCTCGGAGTACACGCGCAACGGACTGTTTTTCGCGCCGCTGTTTTTCGCGTTGGGCGCGGCTGTGCGTACCGCGCCTAAGTTTTCGCGGCGGTACGATATACTGTTTTTCGCGCTGACGTTCGTTCTGCTCGTCGCGGAGGGCTTCCTGAAGCGCGCCGCGGTGGACGCGTCGCACGGAAGTATGTACCTCGGGCAGCCGCTCTGCGCGTTCGCGCTTATGCGGCTTCTGACCGCGTTCGGCGGCAAAACCCGGAGCGGTATGCGCGGACTTTCGACTGCGGTGTATATCCTGCACCCTCTCGTCATCGTATTTGTGCGCGGCGCGGCGGAAGCCGTAAACGCGGAAAAAATATTCATAGACGACAGTCTCGGACATTTCGCCGCGGTAGCCGCCGGAAGCTTCGCGCTCGCCGCGGTCTGGCTCGCGGTATGGAAGCGGCTGCGCCCGCGCGTGACGTACGGACTGCCGGAGCCGCGCGCGTGGACGGAAATCAACCTCTCGCGGCTGCGCGGCAACGTCGGGGCGGCGCGGAGCGCACTGCCGGAGGGCTGCCGGATTACGGCGGTCGTCAAGGCGGACGCTTACGGACACGGTGCGGCGGAGACAGCGCGGACGCTCGAAGCCTGCGGCGTAACCGATTTCGCGGTAGCGACGCTGTCCGAGGGCGTCGCGCTCCGAAAGTCCGGGACGCGCGGCAATATTCTGATACTCGGCTATACGCCGCGGTCGTCGGCGCGGATGCTCCGGCGTTACCGGCTTGAGCAGACCGCGGTGGACGCGGCTCACGCGGAGGAGCTTGACTCCGCGGGAGCGAAGCTCCGCGTGCAGCTGAAAATCGACACCGGTATGCACCGGCTCGGGGAGGACGCGTCGAACGTCGGCGGAATCGCGTCCGTATTCGCGCTTAAAAACCTGACGGTGACGGGGATATACACGCACCTCGCAACCTCGGACGCGCGTTCCGGAGACGGCGCGGACTTCGCGAGGACGCAGGTGGAGCGGTTCGCCGCGCTTGACGCCGCGCTCAAACGCCGCGGGACAACCGTGCCGAAGACGCACTTGCAGGCGAGCTACGGCGTACTGAATTATATCATCGCGGGCGCGGACTTCGCGCGGCTCGGGGTCGCGCTGTACGGAGTGCTGTCGTCGCCGGAGAGCGTCACGGGCGCGGTGAAATACCCGATGAAGCTGTCGCCGGTGCTGTCGCTGCGCTCGCGCGTGATACTCGTCCGCGAGCTTAAAGCGGGGGAGCGCGCGGGTTACGGACTCGATTTCACGGCGCGGAGAGACTCGCGCGTCGCGGTCGTGTCGGTCGGATACGCCGACGGCGTGCCCCGGTCGCTGTCGAACCGCGGCTGCGCGCTCATACGCGGCGTTCGCGCGCAGATTGCCGGGCGCGTCTGTATGGACTGCCTGACGCTCGACGTTACGGACTTGCCGGAAGTGTCCCGCGGCGACGTAGTCACGCTTATCGGGCGCGACGGCGATGAGCGGATAAGCGCGGAGGAAGCCGCGGAAGCCGCCGGAACGATTACGAACGAGCTGCTCTCGCGCCTGTCGGACAGACTTGAGCGCGTGGTGATAGAAGGCTGAAGACAGAGGTCCG
>JAITNK010000163.1 GCA_031290515.1 Oscillospiraceae bacterium | reverse complement strand
AGTCGGAAGTGTTCCGGTTCGTTCCGCGCGGCGGACTCGCCGTACTCTGCGGCGACGACGCGCTTCTCCGCGGCTTCGACCCGGGAATCGGGAAGCAGACGTTCGGTTTCGCGCCGGACTGCGACGCGCGCGCGGAGTTCGTTATCGCGGACGGCACGGACTCCGTCTCGTTCGATATAGCGCGCGGGGAATCGCGTTTGCGCGTCAGGCTGAACGCTTACGGTTCGCACCTGCCGTCCGCCGCCGCCGCGGCGGCACTCGTTGCCGCAAACCTCGGGCTTTCGGACGGCGAAATCCGGCGCGGACTCGAAACCTACCGCGCGGTCGAGGGGCGCGCGAACATTATAAAGACGGATACCCTCACGATAATCGACGACTGCTATAACGCGAACGCCGCGAGTATGACCGCTGCGCTGGAGTCTCTGCGGGTACAGCGCGGACGGCGCGTCGCGGTTCTCGGCGATATGTTCGAGCTGGGCGAACACAGCGGCGACCTGCACCGCGCGGCGGGCGCGCTCGCCGCCGAATGCTGCGACCTGCTGATTTGCTGCGGGCGGAGCGCGGAGTTTTACTTCAAGGGCTGTACGGCGGCGGACAGCGGGTGCGGGAAGTACCACTTCCCGTTCGCGGACGCTCTGCTGGAGCGTCTGCCGGAGCTTGTGCGCCCGGGCGACACGGTGCTCGTCAAAGCGTCGCACGGAATGAACTTCCCGGTAATAGTTGACAAGCTGAAAGAAATAGGGTAAAGTAAAGCAAAAACCCGAATCGGAGGCAACGCATATGATTCACGGCGTATACACAGACGTCGCCGCGCTCGGAAGCGCGCCGGCGGGAGAGGTCCGCGTCCGCGGGTATGTGCGGACAAGCCGTTTCAACGCGCACGTCGGCTTCATCGAGCTTAACGACGGAACGCAGTTTTACGGGGCGCAGGTCGTCTGCGACCTCGACACGCGTCCGGGACTCGCCGCCGCCGCGAAATACGCGACCGGTTCGTCGCTCGACGTTGCGGGCGAGCTTGTTTTCACGCCGGAGGCGCGGCAGCCGTTCGAGATTCGCGCCGCGTCGGTGACGCTCGTCGGCGACTGCGACGCGGACTATCCGATGCAGAAAAAGCGGCACACGCTTGAGTTTATGCGCGAAATGCCGCACCTGCGCGTCCGCACGAACACGTTTTCCGCGCTGTTCCGCGTCCGCAACTGCGTCAGTATGGCGATTCACGAATACTTGCAGTCCGAGGGCTTTATGTGGGTGGCGACCCCGATTCTCACCGGCAACGACGCGGAGGGCGCGGGGGAGACGTTCGGCGTGACCGCCGATTCGTCCGCGGGCGACGGCGGATTTTTCGGCAAACCGGCGAGCCTCACCGTGTCCGGACAGCTGCACGTCGAACCGTTCGCGCTCGCGTTCGACCGCGCGTATACGTTCGGACCGACGTTCCGCGCCGAAAACAGCAACACGACGACTCACGCCGCCGAGTTCTGGATGGTCGAGCCGGAGCTTTCCTACGCCGACCTTGAGGACGATATGGAGGTTATGGAGGGACTTGTCCGCTTCGTAACCGGGCGCGTACTCGAACGCTGTCCTGACGAGACCGCGTTCTTCAACGACCGCATCGACGAGACGCATACGCTTACCGCCCGGCTCGCCAAAACGCGCGACACGGACTTTCGCCGTATGACGTACACCGAGGCGGTGGAGCTGCTCGAAAAGTCCGGACGCGACTTCAAATATCCGGTGAAATGGGGGCTTGACCTCAAGACGGAACACGAGCGTTACCTCTGCGAGGAGGTCGCGCAAAGCCCGCTGTTTCTGACCGATTATCCGAAAGACATCAAGGCTTTTTATATGCGCCTTAACCCGGACGGCAAGACCGTCGCGGCGTGCGACCTGCTCGTGCCCGGAGTCGGCGAGCTTATCGGCGGAAGTCAGCGCGAGGAGCGGTACGGCGAGCTTATCCGCCGTATGAACGAGGTCGGAATCCCGGTCGAGTCGCTGTCCTGGTACGCCGACCTGCGCCGCTTCGGCAGCGTCCCGCACGCGGGATTCGGACTCGGGCTGGAGCGGTTTCTGCTGTACGTCACCGCAATCGGCAATATCCGCGACACGCTGCCGTACGCGCGAACCCCGGGAAATATGGTGTTTTGACAGCGTACGGCTGTCAACGAACGAGCCGCCGATAAACTTGAGAGCTTCGCCGTCAGGCGAAGCTCTCCGTTTTGAATACTATTGTCATTCGGGTGCCGATGCCGGGGCGCGAGACCGCCTCTATGTGTCCGCCGGAGGCGGCGGCTATGCGCTTCGCAATCGCGAGACCGAGTCCCGCTCCGCCGGACTCGCGGTTACGCGACGCGTCGGTGCGGACGAAACGGTCGAACACGCGCGGCAAATCCTCCGCCGAGATTCCCTGCCCGGTGTCGGACACTTCGAGAACCGCGGAACCGTCCTCCCGCACGCCGCTGTGCAGCTTTATGTTGCCGCCAGCGTCGGTGTACTTGACCGCGTTGTCCATTATGACGCGCAGGGCTTCCTTGATTTGCAGGCGGTCTGCGGTCACGACGGCGGTTTCGGCGGCAAGCCCGAACTCGTGTTCCGCGTCTATCATCTTGAATTCGTCGAGCGTTTCGGACGCAAGCTCCGCGAGGTCGAACTCCGTCGGCGACATTTTAAGCGTACCCGAGTCGCCCTTTGCGAGAAACAGCAGCCGTTCGACGAGTTTTTTCATACTCTCCGACTCGTTTTTTATCGCGTCGATACCTTCCTGAAGCGTTTTCGGGTCATTCTTGCCCCAGCGATCGAGCAGTCCGGCGTAGCCGCCGATTACCGCAATCGGGGTGCGAAGCTCGTGCGACGCGTCGGACACAAAGCGTATCTGCGCGGCGTACGCGTCCTCAAGGCGGTCAAGCATATCGTTTATCGCGGCGGCAAGCTCCCGAAGCTCGCCCTGCGTGCCGCCGAGGTCGATTCGCGTGTCAAGCTGCGACGCGTTGATTCCGTCGAGCGTACCGGACAGCTCCGAGATTTCCCGAGGGTTGAGCGACTTCGTCATATGCGACAGGGTTCCCGCCGCGCTCGCGAAGTCCGATATGGGCGCGAGCATACGCCGCACAAGTCTGCGGTTGGCGTGCGACTTGCGGAGGCAGTGCAGTAACTCGAATATAATCAGCGCGGCGAGCGCGTTTGCGGCGACCGCGAACGCCGGAGACAGGTCGCGCTCCGCCCGGAAGTATTCGCCGCCGCTCTCGTACGATACGACGTAGCTGAACCTGATCAGCTCGACGTTGGTTTTGCCAGCATCGTAAAGCGCGGTGCCGCCGATTTGATAGCCGCGGTACCCGTTGCGGGTTTTTTCCGGAAACACCTTGCCCAGCGGCGAATCGAGGTGCAAGCCGTAAAACCTCTCGTACTGCCCGTCTGACACGGCCGACGCTCCGCCGTCCGCTGCCGCGCGCTCGCAAACCGCCGCCGTTACCGCGAAAAACGCGAGTACCAGCACAATATCGAGCAGCAGCATACTGCCGAGCATACGCCGCGTCAGACTGCGCGAGAGCTTACGCGCTATGGACTGCTTGTCCTGCTGTTTCTTATCCATCTTCCCTCACCGTATAGCCGACGCCGCGAACCGTGTGTATCAGCTTAATGTTATATTTTTCGTCGATTTTCTGCCGCAGAAAGCGAATGTAAACGTCCACCGCGTTCGTCCCGCCGTCAAAGTCGAAGTCCCATACGTCGGTCAGCAGTTTTTCGCGAAGTACGACCGTGTTCTTGTTGCGGAGCAGGTATTCAAGCAGGTCGAATTCGCGCTTCGTAAGCTCGACCGCTTCGCCGGACACCGCGACCGAACGCCGCGCCGGGGTCAGCGTCACCGCGCCGCAAGACAGCGATTCCGCGTCCTCCGCCGCGCCGGAGGTTTTGCGGAGCACGGCGCGGATTCGCGCGAGCAGCTCTTCTATCGCGAACGGCTTCGTGACGTAGTCGTCCGCGCCGAGGTCAAGCCCCGCGACCTTGTCGGGTACGCCGTCTTTTGCCGTCAGCATAATCACGGGTACGGGCGAAGTCTTTCGCAGACGGCGCAGAACTTCCGTGCCGGAAAGCTCCGGCAGCATTATGTCGAGCAGGACGCAGTCGAAGCCGCCCGCCTGCGCCATTTCGAGTCCGGCGCGTCCGTCGGCGGCTTTTTCGACCTC
The DNA here is from genome assembly GCA_031290515.1 of Oscillospiraceae bacterium. GTDB lineage: Bacteria > Bacillota > Clostridia > Oscillospirales > Oscillospiraceae > JAIRRO01. The sequence goes on along the minus strand of JAITNK010000163.1, from coordinate 1,425 downwards.
ATAACCCTCATAGTTAAGCTCAAGCTCCACGAAGCGGGCGATTTTCTCCTCGTCCTCGACTACTAATATCTTAGGCATCACTCGTCCTCCGCAACGCCGGGAACTTCGCCGTCCGCTTCGGGTTCCGCGGCGGCGGGCTTCCTGTGCGGGTCCATTTCCACAGCCGCTTTTTTGATGTCGTCCACGACGTCGCCGACTTTGCCGAGCGCGGAGTTGATGCTGCCGCTCCCGGCTCCCGCGCCGGAAATCGAGTACCGCCAGCCGCAAATCATTCCTACGACGAGCAGCGGAAGCGCGAACCAGAAGCAGAAGATAAACAGCACAATCACAAACGTAACCGGGAAGCGAATCCGGGTAACGCCCTTGTACGAGCAGTCGAGCGTGTTCGTGTTGCCGATTTCGAGCGCGCGGAGTATCAGTCTGCCGAGAGAGAGCATTCCCTCTTTGAATTTTCCCGCGTCGATGTTATAGACCTTGAAGTCAGACTTTGATTTGCCTTTTGATTTCGCGCCGTAGTCTTCTTTCGGCGCGGAGTCGTCGTACGTCTCGCCGCCGCCGTCGGTTACGCCGAGTTTTTCGAGCAGCAGCACGGCTTCGAGCATATCGCCGCCGGACGCTTCGAGAGCCCGCGCCGCCTGTTCGCGGGATACGCCGGCGGCGTTTGCGAGACGGCTGATTTTTTCTTCGTCTGTCATTGTAAAATCTCCTTTTGCTGTTTATCGGCGAATCGTACGCTTCGCATAAGCGTTTCGCCGCGGATTGATTGTTGTTGATTGCATTATATGCCGCCGCGTCTTTAATCTCAATGCACAGAGGATTAAAAAAGGTTTAAGGTTTGCGGCGGGAACGCCCCGGGGGAACCAGTTCCCCCGCGTACACCCTCCGGTCTCCGACGGGTTTTGCGCGACTGCGGTCGCGCGATTGGGATTTCGCTCATTGCGGAGCGCGGGACGTTTCGCCGCGTGGCGGGCTTGCGCGACTGCTGTCGCGCGATTCCCGGGGGACTACAGGGGCTTTGCCCCTAAAGCCCCCCGGCCCCCCCCTTACCCCTGGGAACAAAAAACGCGCTCACGCTGTTCGCGCAGGGTCGTATCACAGCACAGCCGCACTGTGCGGTGGTACGCACAAAAGTCCCGATTGCGCTGCGCACAGTGCGGCGACACACAGCAACGACCGAAAGTGAGCGGAGCGAACGCCATTTCCGCGTCCAAGGGGGTCAGAGGGGGTCCGGGGGAGCCATAGGGGGTTTCCCCCTGTGGTTCCCCTGGGGTACGCGCGACCGCAGTCGCGCAATTCCGCAAGCGGCTCAGGGCGACAGCATTTACTTTTCTCCGTCAAGGATAAGTTGGAGAGATTTCACGGACAAGGCGGCGCGGAACATTTTCTTTTTGATGCCGATTCTGCCGAAATCGGCGGCTTGCAGGA
>JAITNK010000100.1 GCA_031290515.1 Oscillospiraceae bacterium | reverse complement strand
CGTTCCCCGGGGTAAGGGGGGTTCCGGGGGGCTTTAGGGGCGCAGCCCCTGTAGTCCCCCGGGGCGTTCCCCAGCGACCGCAGTCGCGCAACCCGCCGCGCGGCGAAGCGTACCGCACTCCGCAGAGTGCGAAACCCAACCCCGCGCCCGCGGACGCATATTGCCGCGAAGTGGCTCCGCAATTGTCAATTGAACAACTCGGTTCCGCCGAGCGTAATCAGCCCCACCGCGACCGCGGCGGCGACGACTCCCGCGGCGATTGCGGGAAACGCGGTGCGGAGCCGCATTTTAAGCACGGCGGCGACGAGCGCGCCCGTCCACGCGCCGGTGCCCGGCAGCGGAATCGCGACAAGCAGGATAAGCCCGAATACCTCACCGCGGTACAGCAGACTTCCGCTCCTGCCTATCGCGCGGGTTTCGAGCTTTTCCGCCGCGCGCCCGAGGACGTTGCTTTTCGCGCGGAGATACCGCAGAATCCGCCGGATAAACAGCAGAATGAACGGCACCGGCACAATGTTCCCGCCCGCCGCGATAACGGCGGCGAGCCACACCGGAAGCCCGCGCAGTACGCCGAACGGAATCGCGCCGCGCAGTTCGACGACGGGTACCATAGCGATAAAAAACGTCGAAACCGCAACTCCGAACGGTGTGTTAAGTAAAAAATGTATCAATAGAGAACCCCCGGTTGGAGAATCGAATTAAGAATTGAGAATGTCGGAGCCGCGCGGACGCGTACGCCGGCGAAGCCGGCTCTTTCATTTTTAACTCTAAAATTCTTGTTATGCGCGGCTTCGCGACCCGGTTAAGCCGAGCCGCGAAGCTCCGCAATCCTGTCGCGCAGCAGCGCGGCGTACTCGAATTCGAGCATTTTCGACGCGTCGCGCATTTTGCGTTCGAGTACCGAGATTTCGGCGGAGCGTTCCTTCTCGGTGAGCTTAACGCCCGTTTTCGACTTCGCGTCGGACTTCGGCTTGCCGGAAATCTCAAGCAGTTCGCGGATACTCTTGATTATCGTCGTCGGCACGATGCCGTGCGACTCGTTGAACGCGTTCTGCTTTTCGCGGCGGCGGTTCGTCTCCGAGATTGCCGCCGCCATACTCGGCGTTTCCTTGTCGGCGTACATTATGACGGTGCCGGAAGCGTTCCGCGCCGCGCGGCCGGTCGTCTGAATAAGCGCGGTTTCGCTGCGGAGAAAGCCCTCCTTGTCCGCGTCGAGTATCGCGACGAGCGACACCTCCGGCAGGTCAAGCCCTTCGCGGAGCAGGTTGATGCCGACGAGCGCGTCAAAGTCGCCGAGACGCAGACCCCGCAGGATTTCCATACGCTCCATCGTCGTGATGTCGTGGTGCATATACCGCGCGCGAAGCCCCGCCTGCCCGAGATAGTCCGTAAGGTTCTCCGCCATTTTCTTGGTCAGCGTCGTGACGAGCGTGCGCTCGTTCCGCTCGGCGCGGGTTCGTATCTCGTGAATAAGGTCGTCCACCTGCCCCTCCGCCGGACGGACGGAGATAACCGGGTCGAGCAGTCCGGTCGGGCGGATTATCTGCTCCGCAATCTGCGACGAGCGCGATTTCTCATACTCGCCGGGAGTCGCCGAGACGTAGACGACCTGCTTGACGCGCCCGCGGAACTCCTCGAACCTGAGCGGACGGTTGTCGAACGCGGACGGCAGACGGAAGCCGTACCGAATGAGGTTTTCCTTGCGCGCGCGGTCGCCGTTGAACATTGCGCGCAGCTGCGGAAGCGTCTGGTGGCTCTCGTCGATAAACGTGACGAAGTCTTTCGGGAAGTAGTCGAGCAGCGTCATCGGCGGGGACTCCGGCTCGCGCCCGGTGATAATGCGGCTGTAGTTTTCGATTCCGGTGCAGTAGCCGAGCTCGCGCATCATCTCGACGTCGTACATCGTGCGCTGGTGAATCCGCTGCGCCTCTATGAGCATATTGTTCCGCTCGAAGTATTCGACGCGCTCAACAAGCTCGGCGAGTATCTCGCGCGTCGCGCGCTCCATTTTCTCGTCCGTCGTGACGTAGTGCGACGCGGGGTAGATTGCGACGTGTTTCAGCACCGCCGCCGGCGTCCCGGTGACGACGTTAATCTCCGAAATGCGCTCGACCTCGTCGCCGAAGAACTCGACGCGTATCGCCCTGTCCTGCGAGTACACCGGAAAAATCTCCACCGTGTCGCCGCGGACGCGGAACATATTGCGCTCGAACGCGATGTCGTTGCGCTCGTACCGTATCGACACGAGCCTGCGGAGCAGCGCGTCCCGCGGGAGCGTCATTCCGGGGCGCAGAGAGACGACGAGCGACGCATAGTCTATCGGGTCGCCGAGACCGTATATGCAGGACACGGAGCTTACCACGATAACGTCCCGCCGCTCGAACAGGCTCGAGGTCGCGCTGTGTCGCAGACGCTCGATTTCGTCGTTGATACTGCTGTCTTTTTCAATATAAGTGTCCGTGTGCGGAATGTACGCTTCCGGCTGGTAATAGTCGTAATAGCTCACGAAGAACTCCACCGCGTTGTCGGGGAAAAACTCGCGGAACTCGGCGCAGAGCTGCGCCGCGAGCGTCTTGTTGTGCGCGAGGACGAGCGTCGGCCGGTTGATTTTCTCGATGATTTTCGCCATTGTGTACGTCTTGCCGGAGCCGGTGACGCCGAGCAGCGTCTGCTCCTCGAAGCCGAGGTCAAGCCCGTTCGCAAGCGCGGCGATAGCCTCCGGCTGGTCGCCGGACGGCGTGTATTCGGAGTTGACGATAAAGTCGCTCATTACATTCGCTCCTTCTCGGCCGCCCGGCCGGCAGAGCCTCCCGTCGCTCAGGGTTCCGGCGAAACGCCGCTTCCGCGAGCCGTGCCTTTGCCGAAACCCTGTCCCGCGTGCCCGCGGAGAACAGGAGGCGGCAAAGTGCCATACAAAAAGCAGTTTATTATATAACAAAAATATACACATTGCAAGCCCTCATTTGCGCCGCCGGAAACGGTGCGGGCGGCTGAAAAAACTTGTTGCAAAACAATCCGCGCCGTGCTATTATATATCTAATTAGTGTAACGGCGCATTTTACTTTCCGCGAACAACGAGGTGACTTTGATTATGACGACTAAAACGCACAGGAGCGCGGCGCTTCTCGCCGCCGCGCTCCTGCTTATATCGGCGGTTTCGTGCGCGGCTGACACCGGGTCGGAGAGTCCGCCGCCGGAGCAGTCGCCGTCCGAGAGCGCAAGCCCTAACCCGGGCGACCCTCGGCTCGGCGGCGAACTTTTCGGCGGCGCGAACGCATTCATTATGTCATACGAGGCTACGCCGGACGCGGCGAAGCTCGCAATCTCCGCCGTGCCGCGCGGGGACGGAGACGCGCTTCTGATAGACGCGTCCGCGGGCGGCACGGTCTACGTCGCGATTGACGCGGCGGGGCTTCTCGGCGACCTCGCGCCGCTCGCCGCGACGGCGGAAATCGACATCGAGACGGAGCGTCCCGGCGGCGGCGAGTTTTACGCCGTGTCCGGCGTACTGTCGTCGCTTAAAAACGCGAATCTCGACAAAACGGACTTCACCTGGAGCGTCTACCTCGAGTCGAAGAACCCGAACACCGCCCGCGCGGAGCTTCCGCCGGCGGCGCGGTATGAGGCGGGCGGCTTCGGCATACTGCTGCTCACGCTCGACACGGACGTCGGCGCGCAGGCGGGAGCCGCTCCGGCGACGCTGTATATCCGCGACGTGCGCTTTCTCGACGAATCGGGCGCGCTTCTGCCGCTGAACCGCGACACGGAGTTTCACGCGCCGGACGGCTTCGGACTCCCCGATACGTCTAACCTCATCGCGACGGACGGCGGCGCGGTAATCGACGGCGCGGCGGGCGTGAGCGCGGGCGGCTGGGGACAGGTTTCACAGGTGCTTACCGCGAAAAGCGGCGGCGTATTCGACGCGTCGCTGCTGACCGCGGACTCGGTTATAACGGTATACTTCGTTTCCGCCGCCAATCCGAACATCGTTCTCCAGAGCTGGACGGACGGTCATCCGGACAGCGCGGGCTGGGCGCAGGCCGCCCCGTCGTACGTCAACGACTCGCGCACAGCGGCGCAGTACACAGCCGCCGACCTCGCGGCGGCGTTCGGCACGGACGATTTCGCCGCGTATCTCGACGCGCTGTACGTCGGGGACGCGGGTGAGAAGCTGACGGTTTATTCGGTCGTTATCGGAACCGCGGCTGTGAAGGAGGCAAACTAATGGTATTCAGACACGGAAAAGCCCTGCGGCTCCTGGCGGTTATTACCGCGCTTGCCGCGCTGTTCGCGCTCGTCTCCTGCGCCGGAACGGAAAAGCCGGACGCGTCGCCCGACCCGTCCGCAACACCGGGCGGCAACGCGCGGTACACTGCGGACGGCAGGAGAATCATCACAATCGGCACATTTCAGGACATTTACTACGTCTCGAAGCACGATTCCATCTACGCCGACCCGTATGTTCCGGTGATTAACGGCGACGAGGACGAGGAAGCCCTCGCCGAAAAGCGCAGATTTATCGACACGGCGGAGATGAAGCTCGCGAAGCTCCGCGAAATCGAGCTGAAATACAATGTCGTAATCGAATACAAGAACCTGACTTTCAACGGCGTTATGGAAAGCGTTAATACCTCGATTGCGGAGGGCGTTCCGGACGTGGACGTGTACCAGGTGGACACGCAGTTCGGCGTTCCCGCAGTACTTAACGGACTCGGCTCCGCGCTCGAGGATTTTCTCCCGGCGGACTCCGCGATATTCGGCGGAACCGGCGCGGTCAAGGGGCTTAAGCTCACCGGGCAGGACAAGACGTATCTGTTCAACGCGGCGAAAAGCGGCGGCACGAGTGCGTACCCGCTCGCGTTCAATCTCGACCTTATCCTCGCCGCCGGACTCGAAAATCCGCAGGATTTGTACGACCGCGGCGAATGGACCTGGGACGTGTGGAGACAATACCTCCGGACGCTCACCACGCATATGAACGCCGCCGGCGTTGCGGATTTCTACGGTTACGGCGGGTACTGGACGAATATGCTGTCGAATCTGCTGATGTCGAACGGCGCGTCTGTCGCCGCCGGAGAGACGCAGACGTTCGACTCGGAGCCGACGCGCGAGGTGCTTGACTTCATAAACGCGCTGTACAACACGGACCGCACCGCGCGTCCGTGGTACGGTCCGAACTGGGAGCTTAACAACAGACTTTACACAGAGGGGCTTTCCGGATTCTGGATTGCCGCCGACTGGATTTTCTCGGAGCAGGGCGGCGCGGATCTGCCGTTTGAAATCGGCGTGGTACCCTGGCCGGCGGGACCGTCCGGCAACCCGGCGACGAACAACTATTCCGCGCCGGACAGCACCTGGTTTATGATTCCGCAGGGCGCGGAAGACCCCGCGCTCATCTACGCGGTACTCGACGAATGGCTCGACTGGTACGGCGGCGACGATTCCGTCGTCACGGACGACTGGTCGCGCAATATGTATATGAACGAGCGCAACTTCGGATACGCCGCGATGATGTCCGCGCGGCAGGGTTTCGACCTGTGGGACAGTCTGTCGAAGCCGATTAACTTCTCGATAACCGAAATGCTCGACGGTCTCGCTACCCCGGAAGAGATTATCGACAAGTTCGCCCCGATGTTCCAGGCGGAGTTGGACGAATACTTCGGCAACTGACCGCTCGCGCGGCGGGCTTGCGCGACTGCGGTCGCGGGGCTTGGGTTTCGCTCATTGCGATGAGCGGGACGTTTCGCCTCGGGCGGGTTTGCGCCGCTTGCGAGCGGCGGGGAGCAAAGAGGTGGCGGCTCAAACGCCGCTCGCCCCCCTCTCTGCACTCTCCCCTTGGCTTAGGGGAACGGAAGTCGCGCTCACGCTGTTCGCGCAGGGTCGTAGTACAGCACAGCCGCACACTGCGCCGCGCGGTTGAAGACTATGAGCCCACGGCAGTTTGATGGGACGGCATTTCGGCGCAGGCGCGTCTCACGGAAGCGGCGTTGTGCCGAAACATTGAGCGCAGGGAGGCTCTGCCGACCAAGCGGTTAATACGCGGAGCGAACGCCATTATCGCGTCCAAGGGGGTCAGAGGGGGTCCGGGGGAGCCATAGGGGGTTCCCCCTGTGGTTCCCCCGGGGTACGCGCGACCGCAGTCGCGCAACCCGCAGAGTGCGAAAAAATATCAAGCGACGGGAGTCTTCGCCCGACCAAGCGGCAAATAAAGGCGGTGAGCAGTCTGAAAAACAAGAAAATACAGTCCGCGGCGCAGCTGTTGCTCGCCGCATTGTTGCTGTTTCAGCTTGCCGCCTGCGCGGCGCGGCGCGGCGCGCCCGCCGCCGGAAGCGAAGAATACGCGACGTTCCGGGACGTTCCCGGCGTTACCGCGGACGAAATCGCCGCAATCGAAGAAATCTCGGCGCAGAGCGCGGTGCTGCTCTACGGTATGACCTCGAGTACGGAGTGCTTCTTCGACAACGCGTCGAACTCCAACAAGGGCTACGCCGTACTGTTCTGCAAATGGCTGACGGACTTCTTCGGCGTGCGCTTCCGCCCGAATATCTACGAGTGGGACGTGCTGATGCGCGGACTTGACTCCGGCGAAATCCAGTTCTCCGGCGACATTTCGAGCCGAATGACGGCGGCGGACGGGTTTTACTCGACGGACGCAATCGCCGAGCGGCGCATCGTATTCGTGAGCTCGGACGGTATGACGATGACGCGCCGCCGCGTCGAAAACGACAACCGGCAAATGCGGTACGGTTTCCTGAAAGGCGCGTCCGCGTACGAAATCGTCGCGCCGTACCTCGGGGAGGACGCGGAATTCGTCGAAATTTCGGACTACGTCGATATGCGGCAGAAACTTATGCTCGGACAAATCGACGCGCTCGCTATGGACGAAACGGTGGACGTTATATTCCCGCCGGACGACAATTTCGTCACCGAGACGTTCGAGCCGATTGCGTTCAACAGCGTCTCTATGGCGACGGCGGACGAGCGGTACGCGCCGTTCATCTCCGTGCTGCAAAAGTATCTCGACGCGGCGGGAACGTATAAACTCCGCGATATGTACGAGGACGGACGCACCGTATATTTGCAGTACCGCCTGCACCAGCGGCTCGGGGACGCGCACTTCAGCTACATTGACGCTCACGCGACCGCGGAGACCGCGGTTCGTATCGCGATTGACCGCGACGACTATCCGGT
>JAITNK010000058.1 GCA_031290515.1 Oscillospiraceae bacterium | reverse complement strand
CCAGAGAATAGACGTTGTCGCCTTCCTGGATAACGACAAGTCGCTGCGGGGTACGTTTATCGGGGGTATTCCCGTCTTTGCTCCCGAACGCGCAGCCGAAACGGATTATGATAAGATTGTCGTCGCTCACTCCGTGCCGGAGGTCAGGATGCAAATGCTGACTCAACTCACTGAACTGGGTGTGCCGTACTCCAAAATCGAACTGGAGCCGGGTCACTGGAATTCCGATACGCGAATCTGGTTTCTCAGAAAATTCGCCGAATACGCCGCCGGGCAGGGGATAAAAGGCGCAGCCGCAGAATGCGGCGTTTACCGCGGGGCGTTCGCGAAACATATAAACAAAGAATTCCCGGACAGTACTCTGTATTTGTTTGATACGTTTGAGGGCTTCGCGGAGCGGGACATAACCGCCGAAGCGCAGCTGCATAACGACGGCTTTATTCGGGGCAAGTTTAACCAAACCGGCTATTACTCGGATACGAGCGCGGAAAAAGTAATGCAGGCGATGCCTTATCCCGGCAATGTGATTATAAAAAAAGGCTGGATTCCCGAAACATTTGCGGGCGTTGACGATTCGTTTTGCTTTGTAAGTCTGGACACGGATTTGTATCAGCCGATGTTTGAAGGACTGAAATTCTTTTGGGACAAGACGGTATCCGGCGGAGTAATGCTCCTGCACGATTATTTCAATCCGCTGCTGCCCGGCGTTAAGCAGGCGGTGGCGGAATTTGAAGCTCTGTTCGGCTCCGTACCGAAGACTCCGATCGGAGACGATTTTACAATCGCTATTATAAAGGTGTAACACTATGCGGCGTTTTTTGCGCGACAACTTAACGGAACTGCTCGGCACCGCGGCGGAAGCCGCCGGCGCGGGGCTTGACGGCGTCTGCGCCGAGGGTCTGGCGGCAATCGGAACCGCGCTCCGCGAAAACCTGACCGCGGAGGACTTCGCGAAGTACGACGGCGTCTTTACGCCGGAACGGATCGACGCGCTCTCCGCTCTGCTTCAGGCGGAGCCGGTTCTGAAAGAAATCGTGTTTTTCCCCTACAAGGCGAGTATGTGGGACAGTCTGGAATCGGTTTACTTCGCGGCGAAATCCGACCCGGAGTGCTTCGTCTCCGTCGTACCCGTTCCGTACTGCGAGTTCGAGAACGGCGAGGCTCTTCACCGTTACGAGGGCGCGATGTTCCCCGGTTACGTTGAAATAACCGACTGGCGGGACTACGATATAAGCTTGTTTCTGCCGGACATTGCCTATGTACACAACGCCTACGACGACCGCAATCTTGTGACGCGCGTCGAGGAACGGTATTTCACGCGTAATCTGAAAAACTATGTTGACATTCTTGTCTACATACCGTACTACGCGAGCGACACCCGACCCGCTCCGGCGTTCGCGGCGACGGCGTCGGAATGCGCGGCGGACATTGTAATCGCAAGCTCGGAGCTTGCCGCAGGCGCGTTTGTTCAGGCGGGCGCGCGGCAGGACATAGCCGTGCTCGGGTCGCCGAAGACCGACCGGATAATAAATCCGGAGAACTCCGCCGCAGAACTTCCGCCGGAGTGGGCTGTACTTCGCGGGAAAAAGGTGTTCTTCCTGAACACCTCGCTAAGCTCTATGCTGTTGCAGACCGAAGCGTATTTCGGCAAGCTGACCGCGCTGTTCGGCTTGTTCGCCGGACGCGGCGACGCGGCTCTGCTCTGGCGTCCGCACCCGCTTACCGGCGCGACGATTGGAGCGATGCGTCCGCAGCTAAAGGCTATGTTTGAAGTGCTGAAAAGCAAAATCCGCGAATTCGGCGTACTCGACGAGTCCCCGGATATGGGCGCGGCGATACGGTTCAGCGACGCGTATATCGGGGACGGCTCGTCGTCGCTCGTGTACCTGTACGCGCTGACCGGAAAACCGATGTATATTCTGAACTTCAAGCTGCCGCTCGCACCGGAGCCGGAGCTGCGCGAAGAGCTGTCGCGTTCCGATGTAATCGGCTGGGGCTTCGTCACCCCGGGCAGCGACGAGTGGGGTTTCTCGGCTGCGGTGAACGCGCTGTACCGTATCGACACGGGTACGGCGGAAGCGAAATTCGTGTCGTCCGTTCCGGACGAGAAAAACACCGCCGGACTGTACGGCGCGCCGGTCAGGGTCGGAAACAGATTGATTCTGAGTCCGGGGCTGGCGCGAAGCTGGGCAATTTACGACACGGACGGCGGCGTTTGGGAGAAAATCCCCGTACCCGCCGAAGCCGTACCCGAAAAAGCCGTCTATCCGGCGTTCGGCGGCGCGATAAACTGCGGCGGTTTCCTGCTGTACGTTCCCGGAGCGTCCGGAACTTTCGCAAAATACGATATTGCCTCGGGCGGATTCTCGTACTACCGCAACTGGTTCGGCGAAAAACTGTCGGCGCGGACGGTTGATATTGCCTGGGGCGTGTTCAGCGGCGTGTGCGAGTGCGGCGGCTATCACTGGTTCGTTTCGCCGCAGTGCAATATCATAACTCGGCTCAACCCGAAAACGATGAGCTTCCGGTACTTCGCGGTCGGCGCGGCGGATTACCGCTACAAGTCAATCGCTTACGCCGGCGGCAGATTCTGGCTGATTAAGTACCGCGAACCCGGTCTTAACCCCTGGCAGGACGGCGTTATCGCCTGGACTCAAGGCTCCGCCAACTTCACAGAGTACCTCGGCTTGCCGCTGGAGCAAAACCCGCTGTATTCCGGCGGCGGTATCAGCGTCTTAATCAGCAACGGCGGCGCGCTGTACGCGTTCCCGCTGCAAGGCGACGCGATACTGAAAATCACGCCGGACGGCTCAAACCCGCCGGACGTGAGCCGGTACGCGCTTGACCCGCCGTTCGACTTTTTTGAGCGCAAGTCGCCGTATTACATCTGGGCGAACGAGCAGGCGTTTCCGTGGGTGCTCCCGGGGACGGACGGCGGCACCGCGTTCGCGCAAATGCCGTACGACTACAGTTTGCTGACGCTTGATATACAGTCCGGCAGATACAGGCGGTGCAAGTGGAACGTCAAAGGCGCGGAAACGCTGCTGGCAGCCGCCGAACGGCTGCTGCCGACGCCGTGGGTCGAGAACGCGTTTCTCACGCCGGACGATTTCATCGCGGACCTGCTGTCCGGCAGACTCCCCGCGTTCGACGCCGCGCAGGCGGAGTATTACCGCGGACTCAACGCAAACTCCGACGGCACGAGCGGAGCGAAAATTCACGCCTACGTCAAGGCGAAGCAGGAGGCGCAGTATGAGTAAACAGGGCAAGGTTTCGATGGTTATGCCGTGCTATAACAAGGTCGGTTACATCGGCGGTATGTTCGATTCGGTTCTCGCACAGGAGTGGGACAATATCGAGCTGATTCTCGTCAACGACGGCAGCACGGACGGCACGCGCGAGGTCATCGCGGAGTACGAGCCGAAGTTCCGCGCCCGCGGGTACGAGGTCGTGATTGTCGATCAGGAGAACGGCGGCGTTTGCGCGGCGGCTAAAGCCGGACTCTCACGCATTTCCGGCGACTATGTCTGCTGCGTTGATGCGGACGACGAGCTTGACCCGGAGTACGCAAGCACAATGGCGGGCTGGCTCGAGACGCACGGCGAGTATGATTACTGCATTTGTGACTGCGTACTTTATACCGGGCGCGGAAAGGCGAAAGATATTCGAGCGTTTACACGAAAAACAGACGAGAAAAGCGACCATCGACCCGAAAGATTTCTGCTCCAATGGAATCCGTGTTGGACACATATGGTGCGGAACAGGTATTTTCTAAAGTGCCGTGTGGTCGAAACGTACTATACAGATACGAAAGGCAGCCACGAACCCGGTTTTATGATACCCTTAGAAGCCGGTAGCGGCAAAAATATCATTATCCCGCTTCCGCTGTACAGACATAATTTCGATGACGGCAGTCATTCTCGCGGAGACCCTAAATATGTTATGCAAAGCAAGCAAGAATATCTGCGTTTGTGCGAGATTGCGATAAATGCGCTGTCGGTTTCCGTTGCAGACGAGGCGCGCAAATCCGTATTGCGGTTTTGCGCAAAGATTAAGTATTATGAGCAGTTAGTATGCCGGTTTGAGAAGAAAGACGCGTTGTCGGAAGCGTTATTGCTGGTTAATGAATATTTTAACTGCGACTTGAAACTTGAAAATTGTGAAAGCTTAGAATATATTCTGTTTCCCGCGATTAAATCCTTCCTTCTCGGCGAAAACGGCTATATGCGATTGTCGGACGCGCCAGACGGCAAAGTCGTCGCATACGGCGCGCTCGGCGTGCGCGGACGCAGGTTCCTGCCGCTGCTTGACGGCACCGGGTTTGAGCCGGACGAACTGTGGGACGTTCGCGGCGACGGAATGGCGGTGAAGCAGCCCGATTTCGAGCGCTTGACAAGGGACGATTTAGTGATAATATTCCCGCGCGGTCTCGACATCGACGTTTCGCCCGCGCGCGGTATAACCTGGGAGGACTTGCTGCCGGTTATTGCGGCGCAGCTGTTCCCGGAATTATTTCAAACGGAGGAAAAGTAATGCAAAGCAAAGTGTCAATGGTCGTACCGTGCTATAACAAGGTCGGTTACATCGGCGGTATGTTCGATTCGGTTCTCGCGCAGGAGTGGGACAATATCGAGCTGATTCTCGTCAACGACGGCAGCACGGACGGCACGCGCGAGGTTATCGCGGAGTATGAGCCGAAGTTCCGCGCCCGCGGGTACGAGGTCGTGATTGTCGATCAGCAAAATCAGGGCGTCGCCGCCGCCGTCCGCAACGGCTTGATTCGCGTCACCGGCGAGTATGTTTGTATGCCGGACTGCGACGACAGACTGCACCCCGAATATGTGAGCGCAATGGCGGGCTGGCTCGAGGAACACCCGGGCGACGAGTGGGTAGTTTGCGATGTTGATCGTATGCCTTTCGATATGGAATCACACCCCGCGCTTAAAACGAATATTTCTGATAAAGCCTATGAAAGATTAAATTATTCACTCGAAGGTCTGGCGACGTCAAGAATCATTAAATCAGTTTGTGCGGGTGTTTACCGCACCGCCTATATAACGAAGTGCAGGATAGTCGAAAATTATGTAACAGATATGCGTATATCTCAAGAACCGTCAGTGAACTTCCCGCTTGCGCTCGGCGCGGCAAATCCGATTTGGCTGCATCGCAATTTATATAGCTACTCGAAAGTCAAAAACTCTATATCGGATATACACGGCAAGCCGGCGCGGGTTTCATATGGCATACCGTACCGGGAAACAATCAGGGTCGTTCTTGAAAGATACGGCGCGCTTAACGGCTATACAAACTGGCTACTACTACTACTACTACTACTATATCAAGACGAAAACTATCAGTCATCCTATGAACGTCAAATTGACGAGGGGAATTTAGCTGTTTTATTACTGGAACATATAAAAACGCGCGGGGATTTCGCCTTTATTGCCGATGAGACGGTCAGACTTTCCGGGTTCGCACCTTTGTTCCGGTTTGTGTCAAATGCGTTAACGAATTATGACTGCCTTGTGCAGGACATAACTCGGCAGAATCCGACCGGACGAATAATCGCCTATGCCGCGTATAGCAAAGCGGCTTCCGGCATATGCAAAGGCTTGCTGAACTCAAATATCCGCCCCGATGTGTTTTGGGACATAGCCGCAAAAGAAAATGACGACATTGATTCCGTTCCGATTCAATACCCTGATTTTGACAGTTTAACGCAAGATGATACTGTTTTACTGCTGCTCAGGGACGCGCACATTGCAACAGAAGTAGCAGACAAACTTGCGTCAACAAACGCCGGTCATATTTATCGGTTTTTTGACGTTTTGGATTACTTAGCAAAGTTCTATTTTGAGAGGTGAACGGCTATGACGTGCCCGATATGCAACTCCGGCGCAACCGAAACAATCTATAGCGGTAAAATCCGCAGCGGCGCGCCGGGTCGGCTGACCGGCGGCGCGGTTCCGGTGTACCGCTGCGAAAACTGCCGCGTCATATGGCACAGTC
>JAITNK010000027.1 GCA_031290515.1 Oscillospiraceae bacterium | reverse complement strand
AAGAACCTGAATCTTGCGAGTCTACCAGTTCCACCACTCGCGCATATACTGCCGCCCGAAGCGGCGAATGCAGTATAACACGCGTCCGGCGCGTTGTCAAGCCCAATTCAGCAATTTGCGGCGCGGCGCCGTGCGCGCGTTATACGGGCGTTATCCAATACCGCTCTGAATCCTCGTCCTCGCCCTCGTCGCGCGTCAGTCGCTCGAATACGCCGCCGCTCGCGAGAATCGTCTTGCGGCTGGCGATATTCGACGCGTGGCACAGCACAAGCGCGCGGTCGATTCCGAACTCCGGGCAGAGCGCGAGTGCGCGCCGCAGCATTATCGTCGCGTAACCGCGCCGACGCTCCGACGGGCGCACGCAGTAGCCGATGTTACCTCCGTACTCGGCGTACCACTCGTTCATCTCGCGGATATTTATCATACCGACAACCCGGTTATCATTCTCACGCAGCAGCGTAAACTGTTGCATAACAGGCATTTCCGGATGCGGCAGCGTCTCGCGCCGCCGCGCCAGCTCGTGAACCGCGACCCAGTCGGCGATTTCCATTTCCCGCAGAGAACCCGCGCCGGGCATATTGTCGCCCGCGTCAAGAAATTCCTGTCGAAACGCGCGAATCTCGTCCTCATACTCTATCGCCGGACGAATCAGTATAAGCTTTTCCATAATCCCGTCTCCTGATTGTCAACTGTCAATCGTGAATTGTAACGACGTTCTTCAGCGCGCCGTGCAGCGAGTCGTCGAGCGCGGCTTTTATCTCGCCGAGCGGAAAGCGGTTCGACAGCAGCGCGTCTATGTCAATCATTCCGCGGCGGTACATATCCATATACGCCGGAATGTCGCGCCGCAGATTCACCGCGCCCATAACGCTTCCGGTGAGCCGTTTGCCGAACAGCAGTTCGACCGCGTTAATGTCGCCGAGACCCTCGTTCTCCGGAAGCTGATGCCCGACGATTGTGACCTGTCCCCAGCCCGCGGTCATATCGAACGCGGTGCGCTTCACGCCGCGCGCCGCGACGGCGACGAGCGAGTGGTCGCAGCCGTACCCGCGCGTTATGCGCTTCACCTCGGCGACCGCGTCGCACATTTTCGGGTTGACGGTGTGCGTCGCGCCGAATTTTTTCGCGGCTTCGAGTTTAACGTCCATCGTGTCCACGGCGATAACCGGGTTCGCGCCGGACAGTTTCGCGCCCATAATCGCCGACAGCCCCACGCCGCCCGCGCCGACGACGACGAAGCTCTCCCCCGGCTTGATTTGACAGCGGTTCAGCACCGCGCCGAAGCCGGACATAAAGCCGCAGGCAAGCGCGGAGCCGATTTCAAACGGAATATCGTCGTCGAGCTTCACGAGCATAGCTTCGTGCGCGTTCGTGTATTCGGCGAAGCCGGACGCTCCGGAGCAGGTCTGCGTGACCCGCGTTCCGTCGAGCCGCGAATACGGACTCGGCACGCGAAAGCTCATCGGCGGTATGTTCTCGCAGAACCACGGGTGTCCCTTAAGGCACGGCTCGCACTGTCCGCAGCCGGCGCGCACCTCGGTGCAGAGCACGCGGTCGCCCGGTCTGACGTAAGTCACGCCGCCGCCGCACTTGTCAACGACCCCGGCAATCTCGTGTCCCGCGATACCGGGTCCCTCGTACGCGCCGTGTTCGCCGAGCAGCGCGTGAATGTCGCTGTGGCAGATTGTGCAGGTCATAATCTTTATCCGAACCTCGCGGTATCCCGGTTCGTCAAGCTCGACCTCCTCGACGATTATATCTCCGCCCATTTGCGGAACGATTGCGGCTTTACAGCGCATAGTGAAGTACCTCCGATTATTATTTGCCGTCAGTCTACTCCAAAAACGCCGCGCGGTCAAGAGTTTAGCTTTACAAACCTCGCGGTTTGTGTTAAAATTGCGGCAGTTAATGCCGACCGGGCGGCAAATGAAGGAGCGCAGCTATGTACATCGGCGAACCGAAACGCGAAACGCGGGTCGCGTCGTCCTGCGCCGTACTCGTGTGCGGCGGCGGAATCGCGGGAATCGCGGCGGCGGTCGCGGCGGCGCGCGGCGGCGCGGACGTGACGCTCCTCGAGCGGGAATACTCGCTCGGCGGAATGGCGACGCTCGGGCTTGTGACAATCTACCTCCCGCTGTGCGACGGCGAGGGGCGGCAGGTCGTCTTCGGACTCGGCGAGGAACTTCTGAAGCTCTCCGTAAAGCACGGCGCGGAGGCGAATTATCCCGCCGCGTGGCTTGACGGCGGCACGGCGGAGGAACGCCGCGCGTCGCGGTACCTGACCCAGTTTAATCCGCACCTGTTCGCGCTCGCGGCGGAGGACCTGCTCCTGTCGCTCGGCGTGAGAATACTTTACGGCACGACCGCGGTCTCCGTCAGGCGGGACGGCGCGCGCGTCACGCACGTTATCTGCGAGAACAAGTCGGGGCGGTCGGCGGTCGCCTGCCGCTCGGTCATCGACTGCACCGGGGATGCGGACGTCGCCGCACTCGCGGGAGTTCCGACGGAGCTTCACCGCGGCGGCAACGGACTCGCGAGCTGGTATTACTACTTCACCGGCGGGAAAAACGCTCTCAAAATGTTCGGACTCGCGGACGTAGTCCCGGGCGCGGACGCGGCGAAAGCGAAGAAAGACGGCGAGGTTTACGAAGCCGTTATGACCGAAAGTCTCGACCGCTCGTTCCGCTTCTCCGGCGTGGACGGCGCGGAGCTGTCCGACGCGGTGCTCCGCGCGCACAGACTGATGTACGCCGACATTCTGGAGCAGAAGTCGCGCGCGCCGGACTTCGTTCCGGTCACAACGTCGTCTGTTCCTCTTGTGCGTATGTCGCGCAGAATCGCCGGCGCGGCGACGGCGGACGAAGTAAGCGGCGCGTACGCGCCCGACAGCGTCGGAATGACCGGCGACTGGCGTCGGCGCGGACCGGTGTTCGAGCTGCCTTTCGGCGCGCTGTACAGCCCGGAGGTTACGAATCTGCTCGCCGCGGGACGGTGTATTTCCGTCACCGACGCAATGTGGGACGTTACGCGGGTAATCCCGCCGTGCGCCGTCACGGGGGAAGCCGCGGGAACCGCCGCCGCGCTGACGGACGACTTTCCGTCGCTTGACGTGCAGGGGCTGCAACGCAGGCTGGCGCAAAACGGCGTAAAGCTGCACACGGGACAATTGACGGTTGATAATTAGTTGACAATCAGACGGAACGGGCGGCGGGGCTTCGCCCGACCGGGAGGATAACGGGAGGTATTTTTTATGCAGTACTTAGACTACAGGCTCGCGGGCAAATCCGCGATAGTCACCGGGGCGGGTACGGGAATCGGCCGCGCCTGCGCGGTTGAGCTTGCGCGCGGCGGCGCAAAAGTCGCGCTGTTCGGACGGCGCGCCGGCAAGCTCGCGGAAGCCGCCGCGGAGTGCCGCGAATACTCGGATGCGGAGACGTACTCCGTCGATGTGTCGGACAAGGCGGCGGTTGACCGAGCGGTCGCGGACGTTATCGCGCGGTTCGGACGCGTTGATATTCTGATAAACAACGCGGGCATAGAGTCGCGGCTCGAACCCGGGCAGACGTTCGACGACATTTTCGACAAGTTCGACGAGGCGGGCTATCTCCGCTTCTTCGAGGTTCACTCGCTCGGGCATTACCTGATGAATCTCGCCGTTATTCCGTCGATGCAGGCGCAGAAGTTCGGGCGGATTGTGAACATAACGTCGGTCACGGGCGTGACCGGACAGTACTCCACGCCGCCGTACACCGCGTCGAAAGCCGCCGCGATTTTGCAGACGCGCGCGTTCGCGAAGAAGTACGGCGCGTGGAACGTCACAGTCAACTCGATAAGCCCGGGTATGGTGGACACGCCGATGAAAATCGACTCCACGCCGGAGGAATACGAAGCCGTGAGACAGCTTACGCCGCTCGGATATATCGCGCAGCCGATTGATATTGCGCGGGTCGCGATGTTTTTCGCGCAGGAGAATTTGTTCGTCACCGGGCAGAATCTCGTAACGGACGGCGGAAGTAACTAATAACTGACAGGGAGGAATTTTTATGCTTGACGTTAACCTCAAAGACGACGAGAAACGTATGCTTCAGGGCGAAGACGGCGCAGTCGCGCAGAAGTGTATGGAGTGGCTCGTCGAAATGTGTCAAATCGCGGGGACGGACAGGCTCGTCGATCTCGACGGCACGGGCGACTTCCACTCGCCCTGGACGACGATGACGGTACACCACGAGATAACCTTCGACGAATTGAAAGCTCTGACCGAAGCCGGCGGGACGTTTAAGATTCCGACGTTCGCGAACAAGTCGCCGTTTCTCGAGGAGTCGCCGATACACGGCTTCGAGCACTGCAATATGTGCGCGCGGGCGGACGCCGAGTGCCGCAGGTACGACGACGCGGCGGCTCACGCGGACTTTATGCACGACGAGTGGTACGCGCTGTACCGCAAAATGGGTATGCTCCAGTCGCACTCGTGCGCGAACTATCTCGTCTCGACGTACCCGCCGACGCTGGGACAGCATTGCTCGTGGAACGAGTCGAGCGCGATTCCTTACTGCAACGCTGTACTCGGCGCGCGGACGAATATCGACGGCTCGTTTGCTACCTGCTATCTCGGCAAGGCGCCGTACTACGATATGCACGTTACGGAGAACCGCCGCGCAACCGTCCTCGTCAAAACCGAGCGGCTGATTCGGACGAATATCGAGTGGGACATACTCGGCTTCGCCGTCGGAGAGGACTGCGGTCTCGCGGTTCCGTGCATTACCGGCACGGCGAAACCGAACACCCTGCAATTCTGCAAGCTCAACGCCGCGATGAACACGGGCGGCGCGATCAGAATGTATCATATCCCGGGCAGTACGCCGGAGGCGCGCACGGTCGGGGAAGCGTTCGGCGGCGCGGAGCCGGAGCGCGTTACGGTAATCGGCGAGCGCGAGCTTCGCGCGACGTACGAGAAGCTGAACTACAACCCGACGGAGAATGTCGATATGGTGTATCTCGGTTGCCCGCACCTCTCGGCTGTGGACTTAATGCTGCTCGCGCGGAAGCTCGACGGCAAAAAGACAAAAATCCCGCTTTGGATTATGACCGCGCCGTGGCTTTACGCCGTCGCGCGCGACCAGGGCTACCTGAAAACGTTTGAGGACGCGGGCGCGCATCTGTTCGACGGAACGTGTCTCGCCGCGATGGGCGGACTGCCGGACGGAGTCAGAACGCTCGCCGTCGATTCGGCGAAACAGGCGTACTACATCACCGGATGTTTCCCGGACGACCCGGTTTCCGTCTGCTACGGCACGCAGGACGACTGCATTAACGCCGCGATTACCGGCAAATGGAGCGGTCGGTGGGCGTGACCGGGAACCCGCTCCCGCCGTTTCTCGACGCGGACGGCAGACTGAAGCAGTATCCGTCGAAGCGGTCAAAGCAGCTTGCCGCGCTCGGATACCTCGCCGCGCAAATCGCGCCGGAGCGCGTCTATACCGAGCGGGAGATAAACGAACTGCTCGATAACCTGCACACGTTCGGAGACTGCGCGCTGCTGCGCCGCGAACTGTGCGACGCGGGCTTTCTGACGCGCAAGCCGGACGGCAGCGAGTACCGGTGCGCGGCGTTGCGGGTATAGTGGTTTGCCGCGGGCGCGGGGTTGGATTTTGCTCATTGCGATGAGCGGGACGTTTTGCCGCGGGCGGGTATCACCGTCTGCGGACGGTGAGGAGCAAAGAGGGGGCGGCTCAAACGCCGCTCGCCCCCTCTCTGCACTCTCCCCTTGGCTTAGGGGAACGAAAGTCGCGCTCACGCTGTTCGCGCAAGGGTCGTTGCGGTGAACAGCCGCACACTGCGCGGCGCAATCAAGACTTTTTGCGTTACGCCGCACAGTGCGGCGACACACCGCAACGACCCAGAGTGAGCGGAGCGAACGCCATTTTCCGTTCCCCGGGGTAAGGGGGGGTCCGGGGGAGCCATAGGGGGTTTCCCCCTGTGGTTCCCCCGGGAATCGCGCGACCGCAGTCGCGCAATCCCGCAAGCGGCAAACAACGTGAAGAGCCGTCGCAGACGGCTCCGCCGCGAGTAACGTTCCGTCAGCGAGCGGCACACCGCGAGCATACGGAACGGCAGCGGCGTTTTTGAGCCGCTACGCGGCGAAAAATATTGAGCGCAGGGAGGGCTTCGCCCGACCGAGCGGCTAATTACAACGGAGGCACACAACTATGTCGAAAATCAGAATCTACGGCCGCGCCGAGTGGGGCGGCTGCGTCACGGCGGAAGCTCTCGTCTCGCCGAAGCCGCTCGAGGGGTTCACGAACGTCGATCCCGCCGCGGGCTACACTACGGAGCGGAACCACCCGCTGTTCAAGGTCAGCTTCGTCGGCAAGGTGCTCGTATATCCGTCGCCGAGAGGGTCGGGCGGGTTTATGGCGTACGGCAGAGGGCGGCTTCCCGCCGCGTTCGTCCACACGGAGGGATGTCCGCTGTCGGTCGCGGCGGCGGCTTGCGCGCATATCCCGAGTATGACCGACTTCGAGCGCGACCCCTGCGCGGTAATCGAGACCGGCGACCTCGTGACCGTCAACGCCGACGAGGGATACATTGAAATTGAGAAACGGGACGCAGAAACGAACTGACGCTTGACGGCGACGGAGCCGCGCGGCGCGTAACGCCGGAAAATCCGGTTCATTCACCGTCAGTCGTCAATCGTATATTAACCGAAGGAGCGACGCTATGCCGAAGTCAAAACTTTCACCCGGAGAGAACTTTATGCGAATTGTGCGCGGGGAGATACCCGACTATGTGCCGATTTACACTATGGGGTTCCCGGGACTGGGCGGCGAGACCGCCGTCAAAATCATCGGACCGTCCCTGTTCGACGAGACGCACCTTAAGCCCGCGCCGACCGGCAGGCGCGACGTCTGGGGCGTCAACTACATCGCGAACGAGGAGACAAATTTCGCGTGTATCCCCGAGCCGAACAATTTCCTGCTCGACGACATTACAAAGTGGCGCGACGTTATAAAGGCTCCTGAACTTCCGGCTAATCTCGACTGGGAGCGGCTCGCGAAAGCCGATATTGCGGACGCGGAGCTTGACCGTTCGCAATCCGCGGCGATGGCGGCAATCGGGCTTATGCCGTTTCAGCAGCTTATCGCGTTTATGGGGTTCACCGGCGGGCTTATGGCTGTCGCGGAGGAACCGGAGGAAGTTGAGGCTCTGCTGCACTTTATGACCGATTTGTATGTGCCGGTCGTCGAAAAGACAGTCGAGTACTACGCGCCGGATATGCTGTACCTGCTCGACGACACGGCGGCGGCGCGGTTTCCGTTCGTCTCGCCGGACTTCTTTACGAACGTGCTGAAACCCGTGTACGCGCGGCTTACAAAGCCGGCGGCGGAGCGCGGAATCCCGGTGCAGCTCCACAACTGCGGAAGGTGCGAGGACTTCCTCGACGATATGTACGACGTCGGAACGCGCGTCTGGGACCCGGCGCAGCTCGGCAACGACATTCACGCGGCGAAAGCGAAGTATAAGGGCAAAATCTCCGTTGCGGGCGCGTTTTCGTGGACTCCGCACGAAGATTATACCGAGGAGGAGGTGCGCGCCGCGGTGCGCGCCTGTATCGACGAGTACGCGCCGGACGGCGGCTTCGCGTTCTTCGGCGGCATACTGTCGCGCTTCGGCGACCGCAGTCTCGACAACGCGGTCGCGTGGATGAACGACGAGGCGTATAACTACGGTCGGGACTACTATTTGAAATAGGCTTGACTAACGCGAAGTATTCTGATATACTCACAATAACATATATGTGATTATGAGGTAATTATGAAAGTAATACACACGGCTTCGGCTCCCGCCGCGGTGGGACCGTACTCTCAGGCGATAGTTTCCGGCGGACTTGTCTACACCTCCGGCTCGATTCCGCTCTCCCCGGAGACCGGAGATGTCGTCGGCGCGACGTACGCGGAACAGGCGGCGGCGGCAATCTCGAACCTTGCGGCGATACTCGCGGCGGCGGGCAGCTCGCTCGACCGCGTCATAAAAACGACCTGCTTCCTGACCGACATCCGCGCTTTCGCGGAGTTCAACGCCGTTTATGCGGAGAGTTTCACCGGGAAACCGGCGCGCTCCTGCGTAGAGGTGTCCGCGCTTCCGAAGGGCGTGCTCGTCGAAATCGAAGCCGTCGCCGAGGTGATATAAGTGCGGATTACCGCGAAAAGCAGATACGCGATAGCCGCGCTGATTGAAATCGCGCGGCAGACGCAGTCGGCTAAGCTCGTGTCCGTGCTTAGCGTGTCGGAATCGCTCGGTATCTCGAAGATTTTCCTCGAACAGGCTATTGCGCAGCTAAAAAAGGTGGAGATACTTAGCTCCGTCAAGGGCGCGCGCGGCGGCTATCTGCTCGCGCGGGACCCGAATAGCATCACGCTGCTCGACATTTTGTCCGCGGTCGAGAACACGCTGTTCGACAGGAACGAGACGACCGTCGGCGACTCCGACGTAGGTATCGAGACCGCGCTCAACGAAAAAATCTGGAACCCGCTTGACCGCGCAGTTTCGGACTGTCTCTCGGGGATTACGCTCTCGGAGCTTATCGACTTCGCCGACAAGCAGGACGTCGCACGGTCGTATATGCTGAACATTTAATAATTACGGCGTCGCCCAAGGCGACGCCGCAATTATTATTTAATCCCGTACATATACAAGTCGCACTTCATCATACCGTTGTACAGCTTGCGCTTTTTGTCCGCCGCCTTGCCGAAGCTGCGCTCGAAATCCGCGTGCGACGACAGGATAAACTGCTTCCAGTTTATGAGACCGCGCGTCGCCTTGCCGTACTCGCGGTAAAGCTGTTCCGCATCGGAACGCTCCATAACGCGCTCGCCGTAGGGCGGGTTCGTCACGACGACTCCGCCGGTACTCTCCGCGAAATCGCGCGCGTCGCGCACCTCGAAGCGCGTAACGTCGTCCACCCCGGCGCGTTTCGCGTTCTCCCGCGAGATTGCGACACATTCCGGGTCGATGTCCGTGCCGAGAATGTCGTACTGTCCGCCGTATTCAAGCGAGCGCGCTTCCTCGCGGGCGGCTTCCCACACGCCGCCGCCGATAAAGCCCCAGCTCTCCGCCGCGAAACCGCGCGAAAGTCCCGGCGCGCGGTTTTTCGCCGCGAACGCAGCTTCGATTGCGATAGTTCCGGAGCCGCAAAACGGGTCGCGGAACGCTTCGCGCCCGCGGTACCGCGAGATACGCGCAAGCCCCGCCGCAATCGTCTCGCGGAGCGGAGCCGCGACGGACTGCGGACGGTACCCGCGCTTGTGAAGTCCCGCGCCGGAGGAGTCGAGGTACAGCGAGGCAACGTCGTTCACAATCGAAAAGCGAATCTGATACGTCTCCGCGGTCTCCGGAAGCGTTGCGAGCTTGTAAGCCGAGCCGAGCGAGTCCGCGGAGGCTTTTTTAATTATCTTCTGACAGTCCGGAACCGAGTGCAGCTTAGACTCGCGCGAGTACCCGGTCACGGGGAACGCGCCGTCGCGCGGGATATAATCGCTCCAGCGCAGTGCCTTAACGCCCTCGAACAGCTCGTCGAACGAGCTTGCGGGAAACTCGCCGACGCGGAGCAGAACGCGCTCGCCCGTCGCGAGATTTATGTTGATTTTCGCGAGGTCGGAATCTGTGCCGCAGCAGAGTACGCGACCGTTCTCCGCGCGCACGTCCGCGACCCTGAGCCTGCGCAATTCGTCCGCGGCAATACCCTCAAGCCCGAAGAGCATAGGTATGCAGAATGTCATAATAATCACCTCAAATTTCATAATAGCGGGAAAAATATCTAAAACGACAACGCCGCAAAAACGACGACAGCGGGTTGCCCCCGCCGCGCCCGCACAAACTTTCATATGTCAGATTCTCACGCGTCGCACAGCTCGAACCGATATGTCTGCCGCGTCACATTGTCCCCGCGCGACGCGTCGATGCGCTCGGCGAACATCGCGAGCGGACGCACAAACGTCGCGTAATCGCCGTACAACGCTTGGTACACAACGTAAATCTCGCGCGTTTCAGAGTGCGTCGCAACGTCCTTGACGTAGTACTGCCGACCTTTGAAGTGTCGGTACACGCGCCCGGGCAGGACTTGCGGCGGCGTTTCCGACGCGGTTCCCGGCGTATCGGCGTCGTTCACAGCTTCTCCCTCTGGCGGCGCACGAACTCCGCAATCTCCGGCTTCGCGTCGTCCATAAGCTCGTCCCAGCCGCCGGCGTACGGATAGGTCACTTCGCCGCCGGACTTGAGTCTGCGGACGTAACCGTCGAACAGCTCCCAGTCGCGCTCATAGACGTGATAGCTGTTCGCGCGGTGAGTATAGCTTCCGGAGGGAACTCCGAGTTCGTCCGCGAAGCGTTTTTGCAGACACGCGAGCGCGAACGCGTTCATAAACGCCGCCTTGACCGCGTCGTTCGAGCGGAACAGCACCTTGCAGTGCAGCGCGCCGCCGCGTATGAGGTACTGCACTGACTGCAAACACGCGGGACTTCCGGAACGAATGTCCTCCTCGTCGCGCACGGAGATAATCGCACGGCGCGTGTCCGGGTTGCGGCGCAGCTCCGAGCGGATCCAGTCGAACTGGTTCTCCATACGGCGGTGGTAAGTGTATTCCCAGTTGCCGCGGTCAACCTCGAAATCGAGGATTCCGTCGAGCATTTCCTGCCGGTACTGTTCGAGCGCGCGCGGGTCGCCGATAAACAGCCGCGAAATCATCGGCTCCGCCGCCGGATTTTCCGCGACGAACGTAACCGAAGCCTCGTGCTGCCGCGTGTTGTAGTCCGGACACGGCAGAGTGTCGTGCTTTTCGTGCAGCGCGAGTATCGAAGCGTGGTACGCCTCCGGCAGCGACGCGCCGGTAACGAACAATTCGTACATCGGTAGAGACCTCCTTTAACCGCGCGGCGCGCGTTATCAGTTAACCGCCGCGCCGTTGTATTTCTCCGGCGGCTTGCCGCCGCTCATCAGTTTCAAAGCCGCGGTAATCCCGCCGGGAGCACGTCCGCGCCGTGCGCCGGGCTCTGCCGTTCCATACGCAGCGCGGTGATTTTTCGCCCGTCAACAGCTGCCGTTATCTGTGCCTTTCCGGCGTCCGTCACACTACTACAATTGTCACGCCGTTGTTGCCGCGCTCTAAATCCGGGTCGCGGCGGAGCGCGCCGCACGCCAGAAAGGCGCGGCGGGTAGCCTCGTCAAAAATGGAAAAGTCCTCGCCGCAAATCACTTCGCGCACGAGACCTTTTCGTTTCTGCTCGCCGAGATACTGCCGGACGCGGACGCGGATCACGCCGCCCTTTCCGGTGGAACCCCAGCCGTGTATGAACTTTATCGCGGTAACGCCAAGCTGTTTCGCGTTTTTCAGGTTATAGGTGACGCGGCGGACGGCAAGGTCTGCCGTCGGCATATCGGCGTGAATATCAACTTCCTTGAACACGCCGTTATTTGCCCGAATAGTCGTGCGCCTGTTCAAGCACCATATCCTTGACCTTCATCAGGCGGACTTTCGTGCTGCGGTCGTTCTCCTCAAGCTTCATCGAGATGTACTTGATGTTCTTCTCCATATCCGGAATCATAACGTACTCGAGCGCGTTGACGCGTCGGCGCGTCTTCTCGATTTCGTCGGACATAAGCTGCGTCGTCTTTTCAAGCTGCGCGAGCAGAAACATATCCTCGAACACCTCGCTCATCGCGACGATCGCGTCGTCAAGTTCGCCGGAAGTCTGCGCGAAGCCGTACGGGAAAATGTCTTTCGCCTCCGCGACCTCGGACTTGAAGCTGTATTCCGGCACGTTGACGGACATAATGTTCCGGAATTTCAGCTCCAGCTCGACGCGGTGCCGCGAATACAGCAACGCCTGCTCGAGCGCGTCCGACGACATTACGGCGGACGCGACGGACAGCGCGCGGTTAGCCCGCGCAAGCCCCTCGTCAACCTTCGTGCGCACCTCGCGGTTGCGGCGCACAAGCTCGAGGAACTGACGCACAAGCTCGTCGCGCTTATCTTTGAGCAGCTTGTGTCCGCGGCGCGCGGTTTTGAGCCGGCCCTTGAGCCGGGTAAGCTCCATACGCGTCGGGGTTATAGTTTTTGTCGCCATATGTTAATCCTCAATTCCGCAGCCGCACAGTGGTTCAGCCGAGCGGCGTCAGCCGTTCTGCGGCAGGTATTTGTCGATAAACTCCGACTTGATTCGCTTCAGCTCGGCTTTCGGGAGTATCGACAGCAGCTCCCACCCGATTGTGAGCGTCTCCTCGATACTGCGGTTGTCGTCGTACCCCTGTGAGACGTAACGCTTCTCGAACTCTTCCGCGAACTTCGCGAACAGCAGGTCTGTCGGGGTAAGCGCGCTCTCGCCGAGAATCGTCATAAGTTCTTTCGCGTCCTTGCCGGAAGAGTACGCCGCGAACAGCTGGTTCATCGTGCCGGAGTGGTCCTCGCGCGTCTTGCCGACGCCGATACCCTTGTCTTTCAGGCGCGACAGGCTCGGCAGAACGTCAATCGGCGGCGCGATACCGCTGCGGTGCAGGTCGCGCGAGAGGATAATCTGCCCTTCGGTGATGTATCCGGTGAGGTCGGGAATCGGGTGCGTCTTGTCGTCCTCCGGCATCGTGAGAATCGGAATCATCGTAATCGAACCGGCTCTGCCTATGCGCCGCCCCGCGCGCTCGTACATAGTCGCAAGGTCGGTGTAGAGGTATCCGGGGTAGCCGCGGCGGCCGGGAACCTCGCGCCGCGCGGCGGAGATTTCGCGCAGCGCTTCGGCGTAGTTCGTGATGTCCGTCAGAATGACGAGAACGTGCATATCTTTCTCGAACGCGAGATACTCCGCCGCGGTGAGTGCCATACGCGGTGTCGCGATGCGCTCGACCGCCGGGTCGTTCGCGAGGTTCGAGAATATGACGGAGCGGTTAATCGCGCCGGTGCGGTTGAATTCCTGCACGAAGTATTCGGACTCCTCGAACGTGATACCGATAGCCGCGAACACAACCGCGAAGTTCGACGCGTCCCCGCCGAGAACGCGCGCCTGACGCGCGATTTGCGCCGCGAGAGACGCGTGCGGCAGGCCGGAGCCGGAGAATATCGGCAGTTTCTGTCCGCGGACGAGCGTGTTAAGTCCGTCAATCGCGGAAATGCCGGTCTGTATGAACTCGTTCGGATAATCGCGCGCCGCCGGGTTCATCGGCAGTCCGTTAATATCGCGGTGAGCCTCCGCGAGAATTTCGGGTCCGCCGTCAATCGGCTTGCCCATTCCGTTGAACACGCGTCCGAGCATATCGCCGGACACCGCAAGCTCGAGCGGGTGCCCGAGGAAGCGCACTTTCGACTGCGCGAGGTTGACGCCCGCCGCGGACTCGAACAGCTGCACGACTGCGGTCGAACCGTTGACCTCGAGGACTTTGCAGCGGCGAACCTCGCCGTCCGGCAGCTCTATTTCGGCAAGCTCGTCGTAAGTCACGCCGTCAACGTCGCGCACGACCATAAGGGGGCTGACTATTTCCTGAATTGTGCGGTATTCGCGAATCATATTTCGTTACCTCCCGCCGCGATTTCTTCAATCTGATATTTCATATCCCGCGCGATTTCGGCGTAGGTCTCGCGGAAGACCTCCGGCAGAGCGGACTTCGCGCGCCCCATACTCTCCCTCGCGCCGACGGCGAACAGCGCGTCCACCTTTGTAACTCCTTTTGCGATTGCGTCCGCGCAAACCTCGCTGTACTGCAATACGAGCGACAGCAGTTCGAGCTGTTTTTCGTAGGACGAATAGCTGTCAAGCTCATCGAACGCATTCTGTTGCAGGAAGTCCTCGCGGATTATGCGCGCGGTTTCGAGCGTAAGCCTGTCCGTAGGGGAAAGCGCGTCCGCGCCGACGAGTTTGACGATTTCCTGGAGGTTCGATTCCTCCTGCAATATACTCATCGCGCGCGCGCGGTTTTCGAGGAAGCGCGTCCCGAACGTGTCGTCGTAAAACGGCTTCAGCGTGTCGAGATACAGACTGTAGCTGTTCAGCCAGTTTATCGCGGGGAAGTGCCGCGCGTAGGCGAGAGACGAGTCAAGCCCCCAGAACACCTTGACGATACGCATCGTCGCCTGGCTTACCGGCTCCGAAGTGTCGCCGCCCGGAGGGGAGACCGCGCCGATCGCCGTCAGCGTTCCGCGCCGTTTGTCGCCGCCGATGCACTCGACGGAGCCGGCGCGCTCGTAGAACTGCGCGAGACGGGAAGACAGATACGCGGGGTATCCCTCTTCGCCGGGCATCTCCTCAAGTCTGCCGGACATTTCGCGCAGTGCCTCCGCCCAGCGGGACGTACTGTCCGCGATAACCGCGACGTCGTAACCCATATCGCGGAAGTATTCCGCAATTGTGATTCCGGTATAAATCGAAGCCTCGCGCGCCGCGACCGGCATATCCGACGTGTTCGCGATAAGCACGGTGCGTTTCATCAGCGGCTCGCCGGATTTCGGGTCTTTCAGCTCCGGGAACTCCATAAGCACGTCGGTCATCTCGTTGCCGCGCTCGCCGCAGCCTATGTATACGACTATATCGACGTCCGACCATTTCGCGAGCTGGTGCTGCACGACCGTTTTTCCGGAGCCGAACGGTCCCGGAACGGCTGCGGTGCCGCCCTTCGCGAGCGGAAACAGCGTATCGATTATGCGCTGTCCGCTGTTGAGCGGAGCGTGCGGCATAAACTTTTTCGAGTACGGACGCGAGACGCGCACCGGCCATTTCTGAAGCATCGTGAGGTTCACCGTCTCGCCGGACGCGGTTTTGACCGTGCCGATTGCGTCCTCGACCGTGTACGTTCCGGAAGCGAGCGACGCGAGAGTGCCGGCTGTGTTCGGAGGCACCATTATTTTGTGGAGAATCGCGCTCGTCTCCTGCACGGTGCCGAGTATGGTTCCGCCCGTGACCTCGGTTCCGACCTCCGCCGTCGCCGTGAACTCCCACAGGCGGGAACGGTTCAGCGCGGGAACGTCCACGCCGCGGGCGATAGTCTCGCCCGTAAGCTCGCGCACCTCGGTGAGCGGACGCTGTATCCCGTCGTAGATGTTTTCAAGCAGTCCGGGCCCCAGTTCGACGGACAGCTGCATTCCGGTAGTCACCACGTCCGCGCCGGGTCCGAGACCGGACGTCTCCTCGTAGACCTGAATCGCGGCGGAACCTCCGGTCATAGTCAGCACCTCGCCGATAAGACGCTGGGTGCCGACGCGCACAACGTCGGCGATGTTCGCGTCCTCAAGTCCCTCGGCGACGACAAGCGGTCCCGAGACCTTAACAATTTTTCCGCTCATAGATATTTATTGTATCCTTTCGATTGATCGCCCGCGGCGGGGGTAATTATTAGCTGCCCTCGTCTAAAACTATGCCTTTGCGGCTTTTTCGCGAAAAGCGCGTTCCCCGGAGCACCCGCCCGGCTAACAGTAGTCGTTTATATCAAACGTGTCCGACGCGGCGGCGAATATCTCGTCGCTCACCGGGTTGAATCCCGCCCTGTCGATTCCGATATACGAGTTCACGTGCCGCATAAACGCGCCCGTAAAGCTGTACCCGTATTTAAGCTGCGCGGCGTGGACTTTGCCCCACGCGCCCGCTTGTATCTCGTCGGCGTAAGCGAGAGCCGCCGCAATCGCGGAGTCAACGTCGTACCCGACCCGCCGCGGTTCGGCGTTCCACCGACCGCCGGAGCGGTCAATCAGAGCGTAAGCCGCGCGGTTGTCGCCGTCGAGACTCATTCCGGCGGAACCGGGATTCAGCAGCAGTCTCCCGCCGATTTCGAGCCGCAGCTGCACGTGATTATGTCCGAACAGCAGAGTTTCATACGGCAGCGAGTCAAGAGCCGCCGGAAAATCCGGTCGGGAGTCTATCTCCCGCAGAACGCAGGCGGTGTATTCCTCCACCGTCATACCGCGATGACCGCCGCCTTTTCTGAACACGCCGGAGCGAAAGGTCTCGATTCGCGGCTTAAAGTCAAACACGACCGGCGGCGCGTGTTCAAGGTGCAGCTCCGCGCCGTCCTCCGCCGTAACCGCCGCGGTCTCCGGCAGAGTTGTGAGGAAAGCGTAGTTTTCCGGAGTAAGTCTGTTCGCGCCGTTTCTGATGAGCGCGACCTGCATCGGCGAGCCGATTTCGTCGCGCCAGCCCGCGATTCGCGCCTCTTTGTTGCCGCGTATAACGGTACCCGGAACGCTCCGGATAAGCTCGCAGACTTCGTTGCCGAACGGCAAATCCTGAAAATAGTCGCCGAGGAACAGGTAATGTTCCGCGCCCCGCACTTTCGCGTCCGCAAGTACGGCTTCGAGCGCGAACTTGTTGCCGTGAACATCGGAAATTACGGCGTACGTTATCGGACGCTCGGTCGGAATGAATCCTCCCGTCGCTTCGTGCTCGCCGGCTCGCACGGGGAACGCGTCTGCGGACGCGGCTCGCGCCGGCAGACTCGAACGCTCAGTCGGAATGAATCCTTCCGTCGCTTCGTGCTGTTCCCCGGTTGTCAGGCTGTGCATTTTAATTGCCGAGTATGTCCGCCCCGACGGCGCGAATCACGCTGTCGCGCAGGGCGTTCTGCCCGAGACCGAGGTTGCCGTCGCGCCCGGGAATGAGAATCACGGCGGGCATAACGCGCTCGCGTATCGCCTCGATTTCGGCTTTCAGCACGAGGGACAGCTTCTCCTCGAGATAGATAATCGCATATTTATCCTCGTCGGAATTGACAAGCTTGCGGAAGTAATACTTCGCCTCCGCGTCGCCCGAAACCGGCACCGTGTCAAGCCCGAGAGCCTTGAAGCCGAGCACCGTGTCCGGCGCGCCCATAACCGCAATCTTATACATATTCACGCAGCCTTTCCGCGAGCACGGACGGCTCGATTCCGGCGTAAAGCCCGGTGAGAGCCATACGCAGGGAGACAATCTGCCAGTCGAGAGCGAGCAGATACTCGAACACCACGTCCTGCCCGAACGGCGTGTACATCGTGCTCTCCGCGAGACGGTACACGACGTTGTCGCATTCGCGCTCGAACTCGGTAAGTCTGCCGCCGGAAAGAATTCCCGCCGCAAGCTCCGACGCGCGCGCAAGCTCCGGCACCGGTTTATACTTCGCCGCAAGGTCCGCGCCGTCCCGCGAAAGTCCCGCGACGACGGATGGCGCGATATAGCCGCCTCCGAACAGCGACGAAGCCAAAAACTCCGCCGGCCGTTCCGCGCGTACGCTTCTGACGAATATGCGCAGGTTCGCGCAGTCAATCAGCAGACGCACATACTTCTTGATGAGCGGCGTGCCGTACTTCTCGGCGTGTATAAGAATCTCTTCGTAATACAGGCGGTCGATCGCCGTGTCCGCGAGATTCGGGTTAGACGTTCTCGCGAGCGCGCCGACCCCCGCGCTTATCGCCTGACGCAGATAGCGCGGAATACGGTTCCGTTCGCCGGTTATGAACGCTTCCGTAAGCGCGTCCGGCGCGACGCTGCCCGAGCGCGACAATATGCGCGACGAATCCTCGTTCGCGCTCATCGACTTCACGAGAACTTTCACGTTGTGAATATCATACTTCGCGCGGAATATGTTCAGCAATGGACGCGCCGCCGCGCACCGCGCCACGTCGTCGTACGTCTCGGCGCGGAACGAGCTTAGAGCGTCCTCGATAACGTCCGTTTTCACGGCGGTAATCGGCGGGAAGCCGATTTCAGCCGCGGCTCTGACCGCTTCCTCGACGCTGCCCGTTTCGACAATCCGAGCAAGCTTGTCGGGGTTCAGCATACGCGGACGGCGCGAGCGGAGCGCGGCGGAAAGCGACAGCAGGTCGTTTTCGCGCACCGGAGTGCTTTTAGCGGCTTTTTTCACGCGTCACCTCAATCGAACAGCGCGGCGGAAACCGCGGACTCAAGTTCGCGGCGGGTCTCGCCGACGAGCTTGTCGAGCGCGCAGTTGACCTCCGTCTCGCCGCCGGACACGACTACGCCGCCCGCGATGCCGCGCGGTTCCGCGCCGGGCTTCAGCGCGGCGGTTTTGCCGGACTGCGCAAGCAGACGGTTCGCTTCCGCGGCGACGTCCGCGCCGGTTCCCGCGTCTTCCGGCGCGAAATACAGCGTCTCCGTACCGTCGCGCGAAGCGGCGGCGGCGAGACGCGCCAAAAGCGCGGTGTACTCAGGCTTAGGCAGCGCGCGAAGCTGCGACACGGCAAGCGCGAACGCCTCGCCGATGAGAGTCTGCTTTTCGTTCAGAACGACTTTTTTAGACTCCATCTGCGCGGTGTTTACGAGCCGCTCGTACTGCTGCTTCGCCGCGACCGCGCCCTCTTTTATCGCCGCACCGTACAGTTCCTGCCCGCGCGCAACGTATTCGGACGCGACCGCTTCGGCGCGTTCCCGCGCCTCGGACAGAATCGCGTCGCGCTCGCGCTGCGCGTCGTCCCCGATTCGGGAGATGATTTTTTCGATGCCGTTCATTTAGTGTCCGAGACGGATGAGCATCAGAATCGAAATGAGCAGCGACAGAATCGCGTAGAACTCGACGACGACGCAGAGAATCATACCCTTCGACCAGTCGTTCGGCTTCTTCGCGAGAATGTTAATCGAGCCGACGGCGACGCGTCCCTGCGCGATTGCGGAGAAGTATCCGCCGAGAGCCATCGGGATGCACGCAAAGAAATACTGTCCGCCTTTGAGTACCGTCATCTCCGCGATTTCGGCTCCGCCGCCGAGCGCGCCGGAGAACATCAGCGCGAGAACGCCGATAACAAAACCGTAGATACCCTGCGTACCCGGGATAATCTGAAGTGCCATACACGCGCCGGACTTCGAGGGGTCCTCCGAGAGAAGTCCGGTCGCCGCCTCGCCGACCATTCCGGTCGCGCGGGCGGAGCCGATACACGCGAGTACGGTCGCGAGTCCCGCGCCGAATACGACGAGCGCCCAGCCGCCTACGCTGGAGTTGAGGAATACCGAGAATAATGCCGTTGCCGTTTCCGTTGTTGCTACTGCTGCCGGTGCCATATAAAAATACCTCCAAAAAAATAAATAATCGCGCGGTTCGCGGGTTACTTCGGGTCTTGCGGTTACTCCGGATTTTGCGTATATGTACGGCTTCCGCCGCGGGGCAACATAAAACAGAAGTGCCGGGCCGTCGGGGCTTGCGGGCGCGGGTTTTGCCGACCGGGCTTGCGGGCGCGGAAAGCTTTGCCGACCAAGCGGTTTATACGTCTACTTCGTCACGACAAAGTGCTTCGCCTTGATTTCGAGCGGCTCGAACTTGCGTCCGCCGTCCTTATAGAACTTGCCGAAATACTCAAGGCACTGCAAACGCAGGTCGTGAACGTAGTTGCCGAGCAGGTTCAGCGCGATGTTCAGCGAGTGTCCGATTAGGAAAATCGCGGCGAACGCGACAATATTTCCGGTCATCGCGCCGATCATATTGAACACGTTCGCGATAACGCCGCCCGCGAGCATAAGAGCCATAACGCGCGCGTAGCTCAGCACGTCGGAGAAGTAGCTCGTGATGTTGTACAGACTGCCGAGTCCGCTGATAATCTTACCGCCGACGGAGGGCTTTTTGCGCCCCTGCGTACAGACGAGCAGCACCGCGCCGACGATTGCCGGGATAAACGCCGCAAAGCCGGTAAACGTCTCTCCGAGCATACCCATTTTGCCGAGCGCGAGTACCGCGATTCCGGCGAAGGTTATCCACCAGGGCACGTTGTCGAGCACCGCGTCAAGCGGACGCCCGTCGCGGCAGGACATATAGAAGTTGATTGCCATACCCGCGATAATCTGCACGAAGCCGAGTCCGAGCGCGCCCGCGAGCACGACTATCGCCTGGTTCATCGGGTCGATAAGCGCGTTCCACGGCATCGAGAATTCTTTGCCGAAGATTGAGGCGACCTGCGTCGGCGCGTCCCCGAAAAATCCCGCCGTAATGATTCCGCCGCCTATAGTCGCGATTCCGCACATAAGCAGCAGACCGGTGAAGTTTTTGAAGCCGCCGCGCGGTTTCTTTTTCGTCTTTATAATCAGCGCGAGGATTATCATCACAAGCCCATACCCGATGTCCGCCATCATCAGTCCGTAGAACAGAATGAAAAACGGAGCCATAAGCGGGTTCGGGTCGATTCCGTCGTATGCCGGGAGACTGTACATCTCCGTGACCATAGAGAGCGGCGCGGTGACGGAGTTGTTTTTCAGCAGTATCGGCACGTCCGGATACTCGCTCTCCTCCGGGTCGGCAAGCTCGTATGCGCAGTCAAAACGGTCAAGCAGCGCGCGTACGCTCTTTTCGCTGTCAACCGGGAGCCAGCCGCTCAGTATGAGCGTCGCGTCGGTGCTTGCGAGCTTCGCGGCGTTTTCCTCGGTGAACGTCCGCGTCAGCGCGAGGTCCTGCGCGAGCTTCAGTTCGCGCATCGAGCCGGCGAGTTCGGACAGCCGTTCCCCGGCGGCGGCGCGGTCTTCGGCGTGCTCCGCGATTTTGTCCGCCGCGCGGCGGATCGCGTCCCCCGCCGTCGTGCGTACGCCTTTCGGCGCGTTCTGGGCAAACGAAAGCGACCGCAAAACGTCGCCCAGCTCGGCTTCGCGGTCTCTGTGATACACCACTTCCGCGTAACGCCCGTCCGGCGTGACGGAAACGGTGAATATTTCGGCTTCGGGAACCGCGTCGTACACCGTCCGCTCAATCTCCGTAAGCGGAGTCTGCGGCGGGAACATTCCGAGCAGTACGCCCGCGGACGACGTTCCGGAGAAGTCGAGCGGCAGGTCGTATGTTTTCCACGGTTCGAGCGCGGTAATCGACGATTCCTCGCGCGCGTCGTCCGCGTCCGTGTGGCGGAGCTTAGACTCGATTTCCTCGATTTCGCGGGCTACCGCGGCAGCGGCGGCGTAGTCCCGCTCGTCGAGAAAACGCTCCGCCGAAACCTCCGGAGAGGGGGAGAGAAACGGGGTTTTAACCGGCGCGCGGCGGTTCGCCGTATCAATCGCGCGGGTCAGCAGCCGGTAGTCGGACTGCGCCTCGTCCGCTCCGGAGACGATTTGCTTCAGCCGTTCGTCCGTTCCGAGCGGCGACACTTCGACGCAGCCGAGTAAGAGCAGTTCCCGCGTGAGCGGTTCTCTGTCCGAAAGCAGACCGACGAGGCTGAGCTTACGCATTTTCGCGATTGCCATCAGCCGTTCACAATCCTTTCGGTTATTATCGCGGCGGCGTTGCCGAGCCGCGACTCTGCGCGCGCGCGAATCATAGCGCACTGATTCAGGGTTTTTGAGTTAAGCTCGACCGCGCCCGCCGCGGCTTTCTTCTCAAGCTCGCGGCGAAGCTGGACGGATTCGCGCTCCGCATCCGCACGGGCGGAAACGAGAGAGGCGCGTCCGTCTTCCTCGGCGCGTTCAATCAGACGGCGCGCTTCCGTCTGCGCCTCCGTTTTAAGCCGCCGGACGTCTTCCTCGGCGTCGGTAATTTTTGTGATAGAGTCGAGTGACAAGTTACCGTCCTCCTTTATTTAGCCGCCCGATCGGGCAAAAGCCCTTCCGCGCTCAAGTTCCGGCAAAACGGCGGGCGGGGTGTAAACGCGGCGCGCCTTTGCCGAAATGTCCGCCGCCCCGTCTGTTCCCGCGGACGCGGCGCGCCGCTGCCCGCAGCCGCAAGCGGTTATCCTGCCGCGGCGGAAGCAATAATCCGCTCTGCGGTAATTGTTTCGCGCATTATATCAGACTATCGGGAAAAACGCAAGCCCATTTCGACAGAAAATTTTGTAATTTACCGTATTTGCGTTTTTGCGTACGGTCGGCGAAACCTGCCGCCGGTTTGCGCTCTCAGGTTTGCGCGGGACGCCGTCTGCGGACGCTTTACCGAAACGCACGTTGTTCCGGCTGCCGTCGCGGCGCGATGAATTATTTGAAACGCTATTGCGAAAAGGCTTGAACTCTGTTATTATATGGTCGGCGGCGGACGAAACGCCGCA
>JAITNK010000002.1 GCA_031290515.1 Oscillospiraceae bacterium | reverse complement strand
TGCCGCCGTCGCGGCGAGGGGAACTATCATCGCCGTAACAAGAACGAGGGCAATGATAATCGCGAGAGCCTTTTTCATCGAGTTTCCTCCTACAAGATTTTTTGGGACGCTAAGTTTTCGCGTTTCGCTTGTACACAGTCAACAAGCTCTTAGTGCGATAATTATAGTACTTTTGTGCAAAAAAATCAATAAGAAGTCAGAGACTATTTTTCTTTTGGTGCTTTTGCACACCCGGTCAAAAATCGCCGAAAAAAATTAGCTTGATTTGAGGACGTTTTTTGACCGTTGCCCGACCGCTCCGCCGTGAACAAATTGTGAATTATGACGAAATTGTAAACGGCGCCCGTCCGGAACGCGCCCGGTTTATCGCCGATTTGCAGGTACCTTGCAAAAAATCGGGCGCATTTTGTCGAAACCTGTCGCCCTGGTCAGGTACCCCGACGCTTCCGCCGGTTCGGCTTGGTTTTGCCTTTTGCGTCGCCGTCGTCCCCGCCGCCGACTTTCTCCGGGCGCGGCGCGGACGGCTTCGGAGGCTCCGCCGACGGGCGCGCCGCGGGAGTTTCGCGGCGGATACGCGGCGCGGGCGCGGAGTCGGTAATCCGTGCCGGAGTCCGGGGCGCGGCGGCGGACGGTTTGAAACCGGCTTCCTCGAGCCGTCCCTCCGCCCTCGCGGACTGGTATTCCGCGCGGCGCGCCTTGCCGCCGAGTACGTCGAGCTGGTCGAACGCGAATGTTTTGAGCGTCGTGTCGCTGCCGTCCTCGAGCCGCACTTTCGCGGTTCCGCGCAGCAGGTTAACGCCGGTGACGGTGCCTTTGCCCTCCGGCGTTTCGACGAACGCGTCGGCGCGCGGAGCCTTGGCGACGAGGTCGGCGTACGCCTCCTCCTCGTACTTCAGGCAGCACATAAGTCTGCCGCAGGCTCCGGAAATCTTGACCGGATTCAGCGAAAGTCCCTGCGTCTTAGCCATTTTTATCGACACGGAGTGGAAGCCGTTCAGGAACTGCGAGCAGCAGAACTGCTTGCCGCAGATTCCGAGACCGCCGAGCAGCTTCGCCTCGTCGCGCACACCGACCTGCATAAGTTTAATGCGTACGCGGAACTCGGCGATCAGGTCGCGCACAAGCTCGCGGAAGTCCACTCTGCCGTCCGACGTGAAGAAAAACACGATTTGCGAGCCGTCGAAACTGTGTTCCGCGGAAATCATTTTCATATCGAGTCCGCGCTCCTCCGCCTTGACGCGGCAGATTTCGAGAGCCTCCGCGTTGCGGCGGGTGTTGGACTCGGCGCGTTCCGCGTCCTCGCGCGTCGCGAGCCGGATAACCGGACGCAGCGGCTGTACGACAGCCGTGTCCGCGACTTCGTGGTTGCCGTAGACGCACTCGCCGAACTCGAGCCCCTTTGAGGTCTCGACGACGACGGACGCGCCGGTCGGCACATCGACAGACCGCGGGTCGAAATAGTAGATTTTGCCCCTGGGATTGAATCTGACGCTTACAACGTTTGTCATTGTGTTTTACCTTTACATTTTATTTGTCGTTCGGGCGGGCAAAGCCCCCGCCGCTCAGGTTTCGGCGCGGCGCCGTCTGCGGGCGGCTTTGCCGAAGTGTCTGACTTTTGCCGCCGCCGCCGCCGTATCAGCCCCACTCCGCGCACAGCTTCGCCGCGATGTGCGGGGTTCCGACGTTGTATTCGAGGTACTTCCCGCATTCCTCGACCGTACTCAGCATTTTCGCGAGCGTTTCGCCGTGAAACGGACTGCGTGCGTCCCGCGCCTCCGCGGCTATCCTGCGGCGCAGCTCGTTCAGCAGCGCGGGAACGTCCGCGCGGTCGAGTTCCTCGAGAGCGAACGACAGCTTAGACAGCGCGGCTCCGCCCCGCTTTGCGGCGGAGATAAGCTCCTCCGCGAGCGCGGACGGCTTCGGGGAGGTTTCGCCGTAAACCTCGGTTCCGCGAAGCTCCGCGCACCGCGAGCGCACCGTCGGAATCAGCGACGCGGGCGACTGCCCGAACAATATTATATGAATATGCGCCGGAGGTTCCTCAAGAAGTTTCAGCAGCGCGTTCTGCCCGAGTACGGAAAGCTCGTCCGCGGCGAAAACGACGACCCGCGCCGAAGCCTCGTTCGGCATAAGGTACGCGGACGCGGCGGCTTCGCGTACGCGCTCGAGCGAGAGCTGCTTTTTGCCGGTCTCCGGCGACGGAAACTCCGCGTCCGGGTGTATGCCGCGCAGCACCTTTTCGCAGTGCGCGCATTTTCCGCACGGTTTCGTCTCCGACCCGCAGAGGAGTTCCGCGGCGAGCCGCACCGCTTCCTCGCGCGTTCCGCGCAGGTTGTACGCCCGCGCGCCCGCGTTAACGCCGAACGACTGCCGCGCGGTCATATTCTCGCGACGCCGGAAGCGCGCGCCGCCTGCGAGACCGCCGCGGCGACGGCAGCTCCGACGCGCGGGTCGAACGCCTCCGGCAGAATCCGTTCTGGCGACAGCGTCTTCCGCGCAAGGTCGCGGAGCGCGTAAGCCGCGGCGATTTTCATCCCGTCGTTGATGTCGGACGCGCGAACGTCGAGCGCGCCGCGGAAAATCCCGGGAAACGCGAGCACGTTGTTAATTTGATTCGGGAAGTCCGAGCGTCCCGTGCCGACAATCGCGGCTCCGGCGGCGAACGCGTCGTCCGGCATAATCTCCGGCGTCGGGTTCGCCATCGGGAAGATTACCGGTTTTGCCGCCATACTTCTAATCATTTCGCGCGTCACGGCTCCCGGCGCGGAGACTCCGACGAACACGTCCGCGCCGCGGAGCGCGTCCGCAATCGTACCGGTAACGCCCTGTTTATTCGTAACGTCCGCGATTTCGCGCTTCGCCTCGTTGAGGTCGCTGCGGTACCGCGACACGATGCCGCGCCGGTCGCACATCACGATATTGCGCGTTCCGACCGAAATCAGCAGCCGCGCGATTGCGATTCCCGCCGCTCCGGTGCCGGAAATCACGACGCGCGTACTTTCCGGCGCGCGTCCGGTCAGCTCGAGCGCGCCCATAAGCGCGGCGAGTACGACTACCGCCGTACCGTGCTGGTCGTCGTGAAACACCGGAATGTCGCACCGCTCCTTGAGTTTGCGCTCAATCTCGAAGCAGCGCGGCGCGGATATGTCCTCCAGATTTATTCCGCCGAAGCTCCCCGCGAGCAGCGCGACCGCGTCAACAAACCCGTCAACGTCCTTCGTCCGCAGGCAGAGCGGGATTGCGTCCACGTTCCCGAAAGCTTTGAACAGCACGCACTTGCCCTCCATAACCGGCATTGCGGCTTCGGGTCCGATGTCGCCGAGCCCGAGCACCGCCGTGCCGTCCGTTATCACCGCGACGAGGTTTCCTCGCCCGGTATAGCGGTACGACAGGTCGGGGTTCCGCGCTATCTCGAGACACGGCTGCGCGACGCCCGGCGTGTACGCGAGCGACAGGTCGTCCCGCGTTTTGACGCTCATCTTCGGCGAGTACGCGATTTTCCCGCGCCACTCGCCGTGCAGTCTGAGCGATTCCTCCGCATAGTTCATTATGCACCTCCATTGTTTAACCGTAATACGCTGGGTACGGCGGCTCGCGCCGACCGCGCGTGATTATCCGCTCTGTCGGACAAAGCCGCGCTGTCGTTTCGTGCTTCGCACGGGGAACGCCGCTGCTGCGGCGGCTCGCGCTCACAGCTTTACGTCAACAAAACCTTGCGCCGACAGTGTTTTGCGGTATCTGAAGCCGCACTCGCGGAGCAGGTCTTCCGTTTCGCGGAAGCGGTACCCGATTGCGTCGGGACTGTGCGCGTCCGACGAGATTATCACTTCGCCGCCGCGCGCGCGCAGCTCGCGCAGCAACGCGGGAGCGGGGTACGGCACGCTCCGCTTCAGGGAGAACATCGCGCCGGTGTTGACCTCGAACAGGTTGCAGTCTTTGAGTATTTCGCGCATCGCGTCAACCGCGGCGGTCATATACCGCGCGTCCGTTTCGTCGAACTGCGCGGAGCCTTCGTTGTACTTCGTCGGCAGGTCGAAATGCCCGGCTATGTCGCACCTCATAACGCGCGCGACGGTTGAGTGCGCCGCGAAATAGTCCGCGGCGAACGCGTACCAGTCGCCGCCGAACAGCTCCGCGACGGTATCCGCCGCGCTCTTGGAATCCACCGCGCGGTATTCGCCGTTCACTATTATATTGTGCGTCGAGCCGATAACGAAGTCGTAGCCGTCCGTCGGCGCGTCGGAGTACAAATCCTGCTCGACGCCGAGGTAGACCTCGATTTCGCCGCAGTACTTTTCTCGGAGCCGCAGGACTTCCGCGCGGTACCGCGCCGCGCGCTCGGCGTCCATAGTCCACGGCTCGAAGCCCGTGTGCGAGTGTCCGGAAAAACCGTAGGCGCGCAAGCCTTTTCCGATTGCGGCGAGCAGCATAGTCTCCGCGGACTCGCGCCCGTCGCAATACGTCGTGTGGCTGTGGAAATTCGATATTTCCGTCAAGTCGGCTTCTCCTGCTTGACCTTGCTGTCCACGACCTGGCGCGAGACAAGCTCGGTCAAAACGTCCTGCGGCGTAATGCCCGTATGCGCCATAAGCACGAGCGCGTGATACATCAGATCCGCAAGCTCGTACACGGTCTCCGCGCGGTCTTCCGATTTCGCGGCGATGATGACTTCGGTAGATTCCTCGCCGATTTTTTTGAGAATCTTGTCAAGCCCTTTGTCGAACAGGTACGTCGTGTACGAACCCTCTTTCGGATTAGCTTTCCGGTCAAGCAGCAATGCGTACAGGTCGGCGGTTACGCCGCCGCCGTTCTCTCCCTCGCCGTCGAAGCACGAGTCCGCGCCAGTGTGACACGCGGGACCGGACTTGCGCACCGAGACGAGCAGCGCGTCCGAGTCGCAGTCCGCGCGAATATCGACGACCGTCTGCACGTTGCCGGACGTTTCGCCCTTGCGCCACAGCTCGCGGCGCGAGCGCGACCAGAAGCAGGTCCGCCCCTCGCGAAGCGTGATTTCGAGCGCGTCGCGGTTCATATACGCGAGCGTCAGCACCTTGCCGGAGTCCGCGTCGCGCACTATCGCGGGAACGAGTCCCGCCGAGTCGAATTTGATTTTGTCAATGTCAGTCATTTGAAGCTCCCGCGGTATTTAATGTGTAGAAAACCCCCTGAACGTACGCGCCTTCCGGCACGCGGCGCAGGAAGTAAAAGAACGCGACGATGTCCGAGCTTGCGGTCGAGAGATTTATGAGCGCGAGGCACGCGAACAGCGGCATATTGCGCGTTATCGCGAGTACGATAAGGTCCGCGGCGGCGAAGAACAGGAACGGCGCGGCAATCGCCAGCAGCTCCCGGTTTTTCGTCACGGCGCGGTTCGTGACGATTCCGACCGCCGCGGGAAGCGCGAACAGCACCGTGACCTCGCTCCCGCGCAGCGTTTTGCGTGGTTGTACCAAAATGTGTACCGCTTCGTGAACCGGAGTCAGGATTATCACATACGCGGCGACGACGCCTATCCAAGCCGCCGCGCGCCAGAGCTGCATAGCGGTAGTAAGCTCCGCCGCGCCGAGGAGCGGGAACAGCAGCCGCGTAAACGCGGGGTTCGCGTAATCTATAGCGAAGCGCGAAGCGATTGCGGTCGCGATTATCACGGGAGCAGACAGCTTGCGCCACAGCGGATACGAGCCGCAGTAGACCCAGCCGTCCTCCGGAAGCTGCGGCGGCGGGACGCGTGGTTAACC
This sequence comes from Oscillospiraceae bacterium, assembly GCA_031290515.1. Taxonomy (GTDB): domain Bacteria; phylum Bacillota; class Clostridia; order Oscillospirales; family Oscillospiraceae; genus JAIRRO01. The sequence continues at coordinate 2,029 of JAITNK010000002.1, read as the reverse complement.
GCTCGGTCGGACAAGTCCTCCCGTCGCTCCGTGCTTCGCACGGGGAACGCCGCCGCGGCGGCGGCTCGCGCTGACCGTGCTTCGCGGCTAAAGCCGAACGTGCACGCCTTGTTCTTTCAGCTCGCGTTTCAGCCCGCGCACCGTGATTTCGCCGAAGTGGAAAATCGAGGCGGCGAGTCCCGCGTCCACGCGCGGCAGCTCGCGGAACAGCGTTACGAAGTCCTCCGCGCTCCCCGCGCCGCCGGACGCGATAACCGGTACGGTGACGGCTTCGCAGACGCGCCGCAGCAGTTCGAGGTCGAAGCCGCGCTTAACGCCGTCGGTATCTATACTGTTGACGACGATTTCGCCCGCGCCCTCGCTCTCGCCGCGGCGAATCCAGTCGACGGCGTCGATTCCGGTGTCGATTCTGCCGCCGTTCAGAAAGACGTGATACGCGTCCCCGACAAGGCTTATGTCCGCCGAGAGTACGACGCACTGACTGCCGTAACGCTTCGCCGCTTCGCCGATGAGCGCGGAGTTTCCGATTGCGCCGGAGTTGACGGAAACCTTGTCCGCGCCGCAGGACAGTACCCGCTCGAAGTCCGCGACCCCGCGGATTCCGCCGCCGACGGTGAGCGGGATAAAGACGCGCCGAGCCGTCTCCTCGAGAATACCGGTGAATATCGACCGCGCCTCGTGCGACGCGGTGATGTCGTAGAACACAAGCTCGTCCGCGCCGCCGTCCGAGTACGCTTTCGCAAGTCCGGCGGGGGACGAAACGTCGCGCTCATCGGCGAAATTCACGCCCTTGACGACGCGTCCGTCCCGCACGTCGAGACAGGGGATAATGCGTTTTGTAATCATCGCCGAGCAGCCGCCGCCGCGTCCCGGAGCGAAACCGTATTTTCATACAGTGCGCGCCCGATAACCGCGCCGTAAACGCCTGTGCCGCAAAGCGTTTCTATGTCCGCGAGCGTCGAAACCCCGCCGGACGCGACGACGTTTACGTCAAGCGGTTGCAGAGCCGCGTACATCGCGTGATTCGCGCCGCCGAGTACGCCGTCTTTCGCAATGTCGGTGCAGATAAGCGTCTTAACGCCGAGCGCGGCAAGCTCCCGGCAGAAGCCGAACGCGTCCGTGTCCGTAACGTCCGTCCAGCCGCGCGCCGCCGCCTTTCCGTCGCGCGCGTCCACTCCGACCGCTATTTTGTCCCCGAATTCGGCGACGAGCGAGACGAGCAGTTCCCGGTCGCCGAGCGCGGCGGTGCCGAGTATGACCCGCGCGGCTCCGGCTCCGAGATACCGCGCCGCAGTTTCCCGGCTCCGTACGCCGCCGCCGACCTCGACCGGAAGTCCGGTCGCCGCAATGATTTCGCGCACTGCGTCAAAGTTCGGCGTCCCGCCGTCCCGCGCGCCCTCAAGGTCTACGACGTGGAGCGCGTCCGCGCCGTCCGCCGCGAACCGCCGCGCGAAGTCAAGCGGCTCGCCGTACACGGTCATCGCGGCGTAGTCGCCCCGCGCGAGCCGCACGGCTTTTCCGCCGTATATGTCGATTGCCGGAAATATCAGCATTTGATAAGCAACTCCTTCTGTATCGCTCGGTCGGGCAAAGCCCGGGATTAACCGCTCGGTCGGGCAGAGCCTCCCGTCGCCCAACATTTTTAGCCGCGGGCGGGATTGGGTTTCGCACTCTGCGGAGTGCGAGACGTTTTCCCGGGGGAACCACAGGGGGAGAACCCCCTATGGCTCCCCCGGACCCCCTCTGACCCCCTTGGACGCGAAAATGGCGTTCGATCCGCGTATTTAACGCTTGGTCGGCAGAGCCTCCCTGCGCTCAAAGTTTCGGCACAACGGCGGTGCGTGACGCGCCTGTGCCAAAATGCCGTCCCCCGCATACTGCCGTGCGCTCATAGTCTTCAACTGCGCCGCGCAGTGTGCGGCTGTGCTGTGCTACGACCCTGCGCGAACAGCGTGAGCGCGACTTCCGTTCCCCTTAGCCAAGGGGAGAGTGCAGAGAGGGGGCGAGCGGCGTTTGAGCCGCCCCCTCT
>JAITNK010000023.1 GCA_031290515.1 Oscillospiraceae bacterium | reverse complement strand
ACGTCGTGTCCGTTGTACACGGCGTTCGCGATTCCGGTCATACCCGAAGCGAAAAACGTGCTGTCGCCGACGAACGCGAACACCGCCGCGTCCGGTTCCGCGAACTTCAGCCCCTGTGCGATTGTGATTCCCGCGCCCATACACAGGCAGGTGTCCACCGTATCGAGCGGCGGCGCGTTCCCGAGAGTATAGCACCCTATGTCGCCGCAGAACAGCGCGCGGGAGCCGTGCATCGCGGTCTTAACCGCGTAAAACGACGCGCGGTGCGGACAGCCGGCGCACAGCACCGGCGGTCTCGCCGGAAGTGGCGGCGCGTCCGGCGAAGCCGGTTTGCTGCGCGCGGCTCCGAGGACACCCGCGAGCGCGTCCGCGACGGAATCGACCGTGTTCTCGCCGGACGGCGGAATATCGCCGCTCTCCTTGCCGAGTATCACGGCGTTTTTATGCGTTTTTCCGGCGAGGTAAGTAAGCTCGCGTTCGATAACCGGGTCAAGCTCTTCAATGCACAGCACGCGATCGACCGAGGACAGAAACTCCTCCGCGAGCTTATACGGAAACGGAAACGGCGTCGCGATTTTCAGCAGCGGCGCGGTTACGCCGAGAATATCGAACGCCTCGCGGACGTAAGCGTAGTTCACGCCGTGCGTGGCGACGCCGAGCCGTCCGCCGGACTCCGAGAACTCGGCGCGGTTCGGCGCGTAGAGCGACAGCCTGTCCGACAGCTCCGCGTTGCGCCGCTCTGCCGCCGCGTGAGCGCGGACGGACAGCCGCGGGAAAATCACCCAGTCCGGCGACCTGACGAATTCAAGCTTTCCGGTTCGAGGCGCGTTGTAATTATCGTCAATTTCGATTACGGCGGACGCGTGACAAAGCCGCGTCGTCGGGCGGAACAGGACCGGCGTGCGGTACTCCTCGCTGAGCCGGAACGCGTCCCGAATCATAACGTACGCTTCCTCCGGGCTTGACGGGTCGAAGCAGGGGAGCTTCGAGTACTTCGCGAAAGTGCGCGTGTCCTGCTCCGTCTGCGAGGACACGGGACCCGGGTCGTCCGCGACGAGGATTACCGTGCCGCCCCGAACCCCGATGTAAGCGAGGCACATAAGCGGGTCGGACGCGACGTTAAGCCCGACCTGTTTCATAGTGACGAGCGTTCCCGCGCCCGCGTAAGCCGCTCCGGCGGCGGCTTCGAGCGCGGCTTTTTCGTTGACGCTCCACTCGGCGTATACGCCGGGAACGCGTTCTTTCGCAATCGTTTCGAGTACCTCGGTGGACGGCGTTCCCGGGTACCCGGCGCAGAACCGGACTCCGGCGGCGAGCGCGCCGAGCGCGATCGCCTCGTTGCCCATAAGCAGTTTTTTCATAGTGAGCTACCTTTTACTTTTGAAACATATTTATAATCGCGCATTCCGGCACAGCCGCCGGCGCGCCCGCAGGCGCATACTCCGCGCGAACTTGCGGGCACGGGGCGCGGGCGGTCAATACAATTCTATCACAGTTTCTTTGCCGGGTAAACCTGTTTTTGCTCATTTTGCCGAATTTTACTCAAACTTTTCACACTCTGCGCTTGCTTTTGCGCCGGAACTGTGCTAAAATATCAGCAGAACGCCGGGCAAAGCCGTTCGGGACCGCCCGGCAAATATACCGCAACGGCGCGTTGCATATGTTAAAATGGTAAAAACATAAGGCGGGAGGGCAGAATATGCCGAAGGAAGCGATTGTCTGGCTTGTTTTCATTATCGCCGCGGGCAGTCTCGAAGCCGTGACGCAGCAGATTGTCAGCATTTGGTTCGCGGTTGCCGCGCTGTTCGCGTTCGTCGGCGCGCTGCTCGGGCTGCCGACTGCCGTGAACATCGCGCTGTTCACGGTTGCGAGCTGCGCGCTGCTCGCCGCGCTGCGTCCGATAGCGTACCGGCTGATCAGAACTCCGGCGAGAGAGCGTCCCGCGCCGAACCCTACGAACGCCGACCGCGCGGTCGGCGGCACCGCGCTCGTCCTGTCCGACGTAGGCGGCGGCAAAGTCGGAGCCGTAAAAATCCTCGGACTCGAGTGGAGCGCGGTTCCCGACGGCGATTTGATAATCCGGGCGGGAGAGCTTGCGCGCGTCGTCGCAATCGAGGGCGTAAAGCTCGTTGTGGAACCGGCGCGGGAGCCTGCGGCGGCTGTGCGGTAGGGCGCGGTCGAAGACTAAGGGATTTCGGCAGAGGCGTGTCGCGCGCCGTTTTGCCGGAACGCGGGCGAGCGCCGGATTCATTTACGGCAGACGGCTCCGCGTCCGCAGACGCGTACCCCGCGCGAGCCTTGCTCGCGCTTGAGCGCGGGGAGGGCCTTGCCCGACCAAGCGGCAAATAAACGCAGGGAGGGCCTTCTCACCCCGCAAAGTCTGCGGACTTCGCGGGGACCCCGATTGCCCGACCAAGCGGCAAGCCGTCGCAGACGGCTCCGCGTCCGCAGACGCGTACCCCGCGCGAGCTTCGCTCGCGCTTGAGCGCGGGAGGGCTTCGCCCGACTAAGCGGATAATAATCAAGGAGGTATTACTATGGAACCGGTTATTCTTATCTCGGCGTTGGTTTTGTTTGTTCTGGTGGTTATCGCGGCGAACATCAAGGTCGTCCCGCAGGCGTATTCGCGCATTGTAGAACGCTTCGGCGCGTACCACACGACGTGGAACACGGGGCTGCACGTCAAAATTCCGTTCATCGACCGCATTTCGCGCACGGTGTCGCTGAAAGAGCAGGTCGTCGATTTCCCGCCGCAGGGCGTTATCACGAAAGATAACGTCACGATGCAAATCGACACGGTCATCTACTTCCAGATTACCGACCCGAAGCTCTATACCTACGGCGTGGAGCGTCCGATGCAGGCAATGGAGCTGCTCACCGTGACGACGCTGCGCAATATCGTCGGCGACATCGAACTCGACCAGACGCTGACGAGCCGCGACACAATCAATACGCGTATGCGCAGCATCATCGACGAGGCGACCGACCCGTGGGGAATCAAGGTCAACCGCGTCGAGCTGAAGTCGATTCAGCCGCCGCGCGAGATTCAGGACGCAATGGAAAAGCAGATGAAAGCCGAGCGCGAGCGGCGCGAGTCGATACTCCGCGCGGAGGGCGAAAAGGCGAGCGCGATTCTCGTCGCCGAGGGTCAGAAAGAGTCGCTGATTTTGCAGGCGGAAGCGAAGAAGCAATCGGCGATACTCGCCGCCGACGCAATGCGCGAGACGAAAATCCGCGAGGCGACGGGCGAAGCCGAGGCAATCGAGCGCGTCCAGACCGCAATCGCGATCGGTATCGGGAAAATCAACGCCGCGAACCCGTCGGATAAGGCACTGCTGCTCAAATCGTACGAAACGCTCGCCGCCGTGGCGAACGGACAGGCGACGAAGATTATCGTGCCGAGCGATTTGCAGTCGCTCGCCGGACTGACTACGATTATAAAAGAGCTTGCGAAGTAGGCGGTTACGGAAACATACAGCTGATATAAAACCGGTCGGACGCAAGTCCGGCCGGTTTTCGCGTTTAGCCGTACTTAGCCCGAATCGGCGCGGTTTGCCGCTTTGGGCTGCGCTTTCGGCGGTTTACCGCGTATGAGCTTCACGCGGCTCCGCGCCGCGCCGGCAGTCACGGACAGCAGCTTTCCGATTGACAGTACGAAGTTGAATATCTCAGAAAAGTATACGATAAAAATATATCCGTCCACGCCGAACCTCGGCAGCATTATCCACACGAGAATGACGGACAGCAGCGCGTCCGCGATGTTCACGCCCATAGAGTATACCTGCAAACCCAGTCCGCGCAGCATTCCGTCGGTCACGGAGTCGGTGTACATAATCGGCACGACCCACGCGAGCCGGCGGATATAGCGTCCCGCCTCGCCGCTGTGATAAATCGCGTTCCCGAGAATCTCCGACAGCGCAATCATAAGCGTCATAACCGCGACGGAGAACAGCAGACTGCCGGTGAGCGTGCGCTTCATAAGCAAGCCGATGCGCGAGCGGTCGCCGCGCGCTTCCGCGTCCGTAAGCTCCGGCACGAGCATTTCGGACAGCGCGTGGAACAGCGACTGCGGAAACGTGATTATCGGGAACACCATTCCGGTGATGAGACCGTAGTCGGACAGAGCTTTCTCGCTCGACGCGCCGAACTTGCGGAAGCCGCGCGGAATCAGCATATTTTGCAGCGTCGTAAGCGCGGTTCGCGCATACGCCGACAGCGCGAGCGGCACCGCGATGTGAAACATTTCGCGCGTTATGCCGTCCGCGTCTCCGCGCGCGGGCGGTATCTTCCGCCGGTCGGAAACGTACAGGACGTACAGCATTATGAACGCCGCGATTTCGCCGCAGACTCCGCCCGCGATAACGACGGCGCAGGAGCGTTCGAGCGGCAGATTCTGCGCCCGCGTCAGCGCGGCGACGACGAAAGCGATGCGGATTCCCTGCTCCGCGAACTGTACGGCGGCGGACTTGATAACGCGCGTCACCGCGGTGAAGTAGCCCGCGATTACCGCGGTCAGCGCGAAAAACGGCAGAGACAGCGACAGGAGCCGCAGGCTCAGAATCGTCCGCGCGTCGCCGATCCAGCGGTAGCCGATTGTCGGTGCGCCGAGATACAGTACGGCGGCGGCGAAACACCCGCAGACGAGCGCGTACAGCAGACAGCGTTTCATCGCGGCGCGCGCCCGGTGGAACGCGCCGAAGCCGAGCTGCATAGATATGAGCCGCGTCGCCGCGAAGCGGATTCCGGAGATTGCGACCGTCGCCGCGAGAGACGACACGGACATTATGAGCTGGAACAGTCCGATTCCCGCCGTGCCGATTCTGCGCGACAGCCAGACCTGAAACAGCATAGCGACGGCGCGCATAACGAGACTCGTCACCGTCAGCAACGCCGTGTTTATAAGCATTTTGCGCGTACGCGACATAACCGGCATAAGATTGCACCGCCTTCGGATAAGCATACGCGCGGCGGCGCGGGACTATGTCCGAAGCGCGAAAAGGAATTTTAACCGCGCGTTTTAGCTAAAAATCACATTTTTATTCGCCGCCTCTTGACTTTTTTGCGGGAATGCGCTATTCTAAGAACAATATTGTAGTTACTCTCAATAAGGGGTGTGCGGTTATGACTGAGCAGGAGCTTAGAGAATATGCGGCGGAGGTCGCCGGCAGGGTCACAAAACCCGCCGACGAGTTCGTCGTATACCATAAGAAAGAGAAGACGATTGCGTACGACGAAGCGCACGAGACGAAGTCCGGACTGTTCAAGAAGAAAGTCACCGTCGAGTACGAGAAGAAGACGAAGCGCATCATCGAGTACGAAAAAAGCTCCGAAAGCCACGGGGGCTGGGTGCTTGACAGCTTCTTTCAGGAGCACGTCACGGGAACCGGCTTCGAGTTCAAGGAGCTTATAACCGAGCGGATAGACTATTACTATCTGCTCGAAACCGACGGAACGCTGTCTTACCGCCGCGTGACGACGATGTTCGTCGATCACGATTACTCGGAAATGCCGGCGGGCGCGGCGCGGGACTCCGCAATCAGGACGGACTCCGAGGATCTCGGTTTCGTTCCCATCGGGAAAGACGTGTACCGCGCTACGGAGACGCGTCAGGACACCAAGGCTTCGATGCGTTTTTCGGAGCCGAGCAGCAAGTACTCCGACGGACTCGCGAACGTCAGCACGCTGCTGCTCGACCGTTCGGCGTATATGCTCGACATAGAGAAGCTCGGCGTCTGGCGGCAGGATTTCGCCGGCAAGGACCCGCGTTTCAAGACCAACTATATCGATATGGACTACGCCCACTATTACAAGGACGAAGCCGCGGACAAACCGGGCGCGTCGCCCAGAGTGTACGAGCAGGGCGGCGGACTTAAAGCAAAGCTCGGCACTTTGGTTTAGCTCCGCGCCGTTCGAGGGATAATCCGTATATTAAACCGTATAGGGATTAGGGGAGACCCTAATCCCTATAGTTTGGAAGCAATGCGTAAAATTATCGACGCTTCAATTAAATATATGCGAAGCACCGATATGCTTCTGTTCGCGCTGTGCCTCGCAAGCTCGGTTTTCGGGCTTGTGCTGATTCGGAGCGCGTCCGGTTCGCTCGCGCAATCGCACGTTTACGTTCAAAGTATTGCGATTCTAATCGGAATCGCGCTGTTTGTGCTGTTTTCGCTGATCGACATAGAGATAATCGCAGACCGATACCGCGCGCTGTTCGTAATCGGAGGCGTGTTCATCGCGACGCTGTTCCTCTGGGGAGTCGCGGGAGACACCGGCAACCGCGCGTGGATACGCTTTTCGTTCGGCTTCGGGGTTCAGCCTGCGGAGCTTGTGAAAATCCCGTTCATAATCGTCCTCGCCCGAATGTGCGCCGCCGCAAAAGACAGGCGTACGCTTAACTCCGTCGTGAACGTCCTGAAACTGCTCGTCGTCTTCGCGGCGTACTTCGTGCTGATTATACTGTCGTCAGCCGACCTCGGAAGCGCGCTGGTGTACGCGTTTATACTGCTCGTTATGCTGTATATGGGCGGCGTGTACCTGCGCTGGTTCGCGATAGGCTTCGCGGCAATCGCGTCTATGGCTCCGCTCATCTGGCAGCGTTTTTTCACGCAGGAACACCGCGACCGTATCCTCGTGCTGTTCCGTCCGGACGAAATCGACCCCGACCGTCTCGGCAAGCTGTGGCAGACCGACCAGAGCCGGACGGCAATCTCGTTCGGGCGGCTGTTCGGCGCGGGAATCGGCAAGGGCGCGGTTACGCAGTCGGGACGCATTCCGTCGCAGCACGCGGACTTCATTTTCTCCGCCGCCGGAGAGGAGCTTGGATTCGTCGGCGTTATTGCGATTCTGCTGCTGCTGTCCGCGATTATCGTGCGGTGTCTGCAAATCGGCATAAAGTCGAACGACCGGCTCGGAATGCTCGTATGCTCCGGAATCGCGGCGATGTTTATCGCGCAGACGCTCGAGAACGTCGGTATGTGCCTCGGAATCACGCCGGTCGTCGGGCTGACGCTGCCGTTTTTCAGCTACGGCGGTTCCTCGATTCTAACGTCGTTCATCGCCGCGGGGATAGCGTCCGGAATCCGGATGCGCCGGAAGCCCGCGCGGTTGTCGGCGAGATATTATTATTAAGAAAGCGAACGGAATTTCCGTTCGCTTTTCTTAATTTGACGCCCGGAGGAGAGAATCCTCCGGACGTTTCGCATCTGCGGTACGCCGTAATGCGCGCCGTTTTTGCCGCTAATCTGCCGCCGCCGGGCGGCGCAATACAGCCGCGAGCCGAAGCCGCCGCCCTCTGCGAACAGCGCATATACGAAGCGCGGCGTAACGAGCGTTTCGGTATTTTCCGTGACAAATACGCCGTGCTTCACAGCTCGATTACCCCGTCGAACACCTTGACGCAGTCGCCCGTCATAAACACCGCGTCTTCGGTGTAGTTGATTACAAGTTCGCCGCCGGGGAGCGACACGCGTATGTCCTCGTTCATCGGGACGAAGCCGTTCAGCGCGGCGGCGACCACCGAAGCGCACGTCCCGGTGCCGCAGGCGCGCGTTTCGCCGGAGCCGCGTTCCCAGACGCGCATTTTCAGGTTGCGCTCATCGACGACCTTGATGAACTCCGTATTCACGCGGTCGGGGAAAAGCGCGGTATTGTGCTCAAACAGCGGACCTATCTTCTCAAGGTCGAGACTGTCCGTCTCGGGGACGAACACGACGGCGTGGGGGTTGCCCATAGAAACCGCCGTGATTTCATAGTCCTCGCCGCCGATTTCGACGCGCCGCGCGATAACGGACTCGCCGTCGAGATTGACCGGGACGAGTTTCGGGTTCAGTTCGGCTTTGCCCATATTGACGCGGACGTGCGACGCCCTGCCGTCCTTCGTGAACACGCGCAGACTGCGGAGACCGGCTTTAGTCTCGATTGTCATCTCGTCCTTTTCAACGATTTTGTTGTCGTAAAGATACTTCGCGACGCAGCGGATTCCGTTGCCGCACATACTGCCCTCGCTGCCGTCCATATTAAACATACGCATTCGGGCGTCCGCGCCGGGAACGCCGCTCCGCATTATGAGAATAACGCCGTCGCCTCCGATACCGGCGTGGCGGTCGGCGAGAATGACGGACAGGCTCTCCGGGCAGTTAATGTCCCTGTCCCACGAGTTGATGTAGATATAGTCGTTGCCGGAACCGTGCATTTTCGTAAATTCGAGTTTCATACGTTCGCTCCTCATTGCGTTGATGTCCACAAGCTCCGTGTTCGTCTCGGTATAGCCGGACAGCAGAGCCTCCGCAAGCGCGTCCGCCGTGTCGAGCGACGTGAGACACGGTATCCCGAGCGTCGTCGCGCGGCGGCGGATTTTAACGTCGTCCGTCGCGGGGTCGCGCCCTTTTTCCGACGTGCTTATTATATACGCGAGCTTGCCGCTTTCAATCACCGTCATCGAGTTGTCGCGGTCGGATTCCGAGATTTTGTTGACCGGAGTGACGCGCAGACCGCTTCTGATAAGCTCCATCGCGGTTCCGGCGGTCGCGTACAGCTCGAATCCGAGCTGTGCGTATTTCCGCGCGATTTTCGAGATTTCACGCTTGTCCTGACGGCGGACGGTGAACATAACGCCGCCTTTCCTCTGCATTTTGTAGCCCGCGGCGATAAGACCCTTGTACAGGGCTTCCTTAAGATTTTTGCCGATACCGAGCACCTCGCCGGTACTCTTCATCTCGGGTCCGAGCTGTACGTCAACGTCCGTCAGCTTCTCGAACGAGAACACCGGAACCTTGACGCAAGTGTACGGCGGCACGCGGTAAATGCCGTACGGCAGCCCCTGCGCCCTGAGCGTGATTCCGAGCGAGCATCTCGTCGCGACGTCGCACATATTGATTCCGGTGACTTTAGAGAGGTACGGCACCGTGCGCGAGGCGCGCGGGTTGACCTCGATAACCCAAATCTCCTCGCCGATAAGAATGTACTGTATGTTAATCAGCCCGCGCGCGTCCGTAGCGAGGCAGAGTTTGCGCGTCTCCTCATAAATCTTGTCAGCGAGCGCGTCGCCGATGTTGATGTTCGGATAAACGGCGATACTGTCGCCGGAGTGAATCCCCGTGCGCTCGATATGCTCCATAATGCCGGGAATCAGAATGTCCCCACCGTCGCAAATCGCGTCAACCTCGACCTCGCGCCCGGACAGATACTTGTCGATAAGCACCGGATTGTCCTGCTTTTCGCGCAGGATTATGTCCATATACTCGGACACGTCCGCGTCGTTCCACGCGATTATCATATTCTGCCCGCCGAGAACGTAGCTCGGGCGGAGCAGTACGGGATAGCCGAGTTCCGCGCCCGCGGCGAGCGCTTCCGTTTTGACGCGCACCGAGAGTCCGCGCGGACGCTTCAGGTCGAGGTTTTCGAGCAGCGCGTCGAACCGCGAGCGGTCTTCGCAAATGTCGATTGTGTCTGCGGAGGTGCCTACGATTTTAACGCCGCGCGCCTCAAGCTGCGGCGCGAGCTTTATCGCGGTGCCGCCGCCGAACGCGACGATTACGCCCTCGGGACGCTCGGTTTCGACGACGCGCATAACGTCCTCAATCGTGAGCGGCTCGAAGTACAGTCTGTCCGCCGTGTCGAAGTCGGTGGACACCGTTTCCGGGTTGTTGTTGATGATTATGACCTCGTAGCCCATACTTTTGAGCGTCCAGACGCAGTGTACGCAGGCGTAGTCGAACTCGATGCCCTGCCCGATTCTTATGGGTCCCGAGCCGAGTACTATCATACGCGGCTTGGTGCTGCGAAGGACGAACGGCGCGGCTTCGTCCTCGTCACCGTCCGGAATCGCGTAGAAGTACGGCGTAGTCGCCTCGAACTCTCCGGCGCAGGTGTCCACCATTTTGAACACAGGGTTATGCGCTTGCTCGGACAAGTCCTCGCTGCGCTCAGGCTTCGGCAAAACGCCGTCTGCGGACGGCTTTGCCGAAATACCTGCCGCCGCTTCGCTTTCGAGTATCAGCCGCAGCTTGTTCAGAAACCAGCGGTCGATTGCGGTGATTTCATTAAGCGCGTCCGCCGTGTAGCCGCGGCGCAGCGCCTCGTACAAGACGAACAGCCGCTCGTCCGTGACGCGCGACAGCTCCGCGCGGAGCTGTTCGTCGGAGTACGCCGCGATAACCGGGTGATTCAGGTCGCGGCGGGAGATTTCCGCGCCGCGCACGGCTTTGAGCAGCGCGGTCTCGAACTTGTCGGAGATTGCCATAACTTCGCCGGTGGCTTTCATCTGCGTACCCAGCTCGCGTTTCGCGTACACAAATTTGTCGAACGGCCACTTCGGGAACTTGACCGCGACGTAGTCGAGAGCCGGCTCGAACGCGGCGAACGTCTTTCCGGTGACGGCGTTCGGAATCTCGTCGAGCGTGTATCCTATCGCGATTTTCGTAGCGACTTTCGCAATCGGATAGCCGGTCGCCTTGCTCGCGAGCGCGCTCGACCGCGACACGCGCGGATTGACCTCAATCACGCGGTACTCGAACGAGCCGGGGTTCAGCGCGAACTGTACGTTGCAGCCGCCCTCGACCTTAAGCGCGCCGATAATGTCGAGCGCGGCGGAGCGCAGCATTTGGTATTCTTTGTCCGCGAGCGTCACCGCCGGCGCGATGACTATGCTGTCGCCGGTATGTATGCCGACCGGGTCGAAGTTCTCCATAGAGCAGACCGCGACGACGTTTCCGAGTTTGTCGCGCATAACCTCGAACTCGATTTCTTTCCACCCCGCGACGCTTATTTCCACGAGAATCTGCCCTATCGGGGAGAGCTTTATGCCGTTTGCCGCCGTCTCGCGAAGCTGCTTTTCGTTGTCCACGATGCCGCCGCCGGAGCCGCCGAGCGTAAACGCCGGGCGCACGATAACCGGGTACCCGTGCGCGTCCGCGAACGCGACCGCCGTCCCGACGTCCGTCGCGACGACGGAAGGAATGACCGGCTGACCGATTTCCTCCATAGTGTCCTTGAACATCCGGCGGTCTTCCGCCTTGTCGATTGTCTCAGGCGACGAGCCGAGCAGCCGCACGCCGAATTCGGCGAGCGTGCCGTCCCGAGCGAGCTGCATACAGAGCGTGAGTCCCGTCTGTCCGCCGAGACCGGAGAGAATCGAGTCCGGACGCTCCTTTTCGATTATGCGGCGGACGGTCGTTTTCGTGAGCGGCTCGAGGTAAATCTTGTCCGCCATAGCGTTGTCCGTCATAATTGTCGCGGGATTCGAGTTCACGAGGATAATCTCGATTCCGTCGCCGCGCAGGACGCGGCAAGCCTGCGTTCCGGCATAGTCAAACTCGGCTGCCTGTCCGATAACGATGGGGCCCGAGCCGATGACAAGCACTTTTCTGATTGTTTTATCGAGCGGCATTTTATACTCCCTCCGTCATCTCCGAGAACTTGTCGAACAGGAACTGCGTGTCGCGCGGACCCGCCGCCGCCTCCGGGTGAAACTGAACGCTCATCACCGGTTTGTTTTTGTACCGCACACCCTCGTTCGTGCCGTCGTTTACATTCACGAACCACTCGTCCGCGACCGCGCCGTCGATACTCGCCGACACGACGGCGTATCCGTGATTCTGCGTCGTAATGTATGTGCGCCCGGTGAACAGGTCTTTCGCCGGCTGATTCGCCCCGCGGTGTCCGTACCGCAGTTTCTCAATCTCAAAGCCGTGCGCGAGGGCGAGCAGCTGATTCCCGAAACATATTCCGAACACCGGAACGCCGCTGTCGCACAGCTTGCGCAGTTCGCGGATAACCGGCAGATTCTCCGCGTCCCGCGGGTCGCCGGGACCGTTTGAGAGCATAATCCCGTCCGGCTTGTACGCCAGCACCGTCTCCGCCGGAGTGTCGTACGGGAAGACGCGTACCTCCGCGGCGCGCTTCGCAAGCTCGCGGACTATGTTTTGCTTAAGCCCGTAGTCGAGCAGCGCGACGCGCCGTTTTCCCGCGCCCGCGACCGTGTACGCGGACTTGACCGAGCAAGTCGCCACGGCGTTTTTGATTGCGAAGCGGTGCAGCTCTTCCGGAACGCCGTCCGGCTTTACGTTTGTGATTTTGCCGTTCATCGTGCCGTGTTCGCGGAGGATTTTAGTAAGCCGGCGCGTATCGACGCCGTACAGCCCGACGATGCCGTGTGACTTCAAAAAAACGTCAAGACCGCCCTCGCTTCTGAAGTTTGAGGGGTCTTGACACCATTGACGTACTATATAGCCCTTTGCCGCGGGTTCGGGACTTTCAAAATCTTCGGGAATCACGCCGTAGTTCCCGATAAGCGGAAACGTCTGCGTGATTATCTGTCCGTAATAGCTCTTGTCGGTGAGCGTTTCGAGGTACCCCGTCATTCCGGTCGTGAACACCGTCTCCCCGACGGTTTCGCCCGAGGCTCCGAACGAGTACCCCTCGAAAATCTCACCGTTTTGCAGTATCAGATACGCTTTATCCGGCATCGGTAACACCTTCTTAATATTCATATGTTTTCAGTATGGAGTCGGCAATCTGCCGACGCGTACTGCGCCTGTCCATTGCCTGACGCTCGATAAATTTGTGCGCCTCCGGCTCGGTCATCTTCATATTCGATATGAGAATGCACTTCGCGCGGTCGATGACGCGTATGTCGTCGATTTTCTGCTGGAGCCTGATGTTCTCGCTCCGCATACGCAGATAGCGCGAGTGCGACGCTTCCGCGAGCCTGACCGCGCTCCAGAACGCGCTTTTGTGTATCGGCTTGGATACGCATATAACGCCGTAGCCGGAGAGCCGCTCGCTAAGCTCCGCGTACGAGTCCTCGCGCACAAGATACAGCACCTCGCCGAACATCATATCCGCGAGCCGCCGCGCAAGTTCGTCCGACGACTCGTCGGGCAGAGGAGAGTTGACGATGAACAGGTCATACTCCTCGCTCGTGAGTATGCGTCTCGCCTCGCCGGAGGTTTTCGCCGTGCCGATTCGCAGAAAACCAGACGGAGCGAGCAGCGAACAAAGCTGCTCCGCGCCCTTTTCGCTTGAGGATACGATGAGCGCGCTGTCCATATCAGCCACGGTTTTTCGCGCCGCGCAGCAGCTTTTCAATCTCCGCGTAAGGGTTGCACTGCGGATTTATACTCAGATGTTCGGTGTCGCCGCCGCGCCGCAAGGCGAGCCACAGCATACTTTCCGACGTGCCGGGCAGCGGGCGCGGTTCGAGCGAAGCCGCGAGTCCGTTCTGACCCGCGACCGCGCCGAGTACGGTTTTAAGCGTCTGAATGTTGTCCGCGGTTTCCGCCGGAGCGGCGGGCGCGAGCGTCACCGTGTTCTGCCCGGGACCGTAAGCGTGGAAACTCGACGACGTACTAACGCCCATTTCGCGCAGATACGAGCATATCTCGCGCCGCACGTTTTCGCCGCGGTCGAGCGGGTACACGTCGAGATAGCCGCCGGCGTCGAGCGGAATACGCGTCGCCGCGCCGTCCGCGTCCGAACGGAACAGGTAAAAGTCGAGCGAAACGCCGATTTCCGTTCCGTCGCTAAGCCCGTCCGCCGCGCGGCGGAGAGAAGCCCTCGCGTCGCAGGGCGCGGGCGAGCCGTCCGCGTAACATATGTCGCAGTAGAGCCTGACGACGCATCCGTGCGACGGACGCCAGGGCAGCGCGGCGAGCGTTTCCGGGTCGGGGAACAGCAGGGGCTGACCGCCGCCGTCGCCGAGGATTCGCCCGTCGAACGCCACGCCGTCACGAAACGCCGCGGTAAGCGCGTCCGGCGAGACGGAGATGTTTTTCGGAACGCCGTCCGCGTCCGAGAAAGCGAGCCGGACGAACTTTATATCATTGTCCGGATCCGTTACGAAACGCAGCACGTCATTGTGTGTGTTCGGCATTTTAACCTCGCGCACGGCGGAGCCGTGCAAATTAAGAATTACGAATGAAGAATTGCGGAGCCGTTTCGCGGAGCGAGACCGGCGCGTCCGCGCCGTAATGAGCGCGGCGCGGGCAGACGGGCTTTGCCTGCCGTTAAGCCCGCTCAGGCGGCTGATACGAATAATTAAATGCCGTCCGCGACATTTAATTATTCGTATACATCTGCGTGTACGGATTCGTGGAGTTCGGCTCGAGCAGCCAGTAGACGCTCGTCAGCAGCAGTTCTTTGTCCGCGCCGAAAAGCTCCGAGAAGCGCGAGAGCTGCGGCGCGATTGACGCTATGTCATCCGCTTCGGCTCTGCGGTAGACGACCTGCTCCGGAACGTCGCGCGGAGGGTTCTTCGAGCGAATAAACATTCTGCCGCCGTGCATTCCGGTACCCGTGAAGCGTCCGACGTCCGCCTCGTCGCCGGAACCGAGCGACAGCACAATCAGAAGTCCGCCCGCCATATACTCGCCGAGAAAACTGCCGGTGCATCCGCCGACGACAATGACCGGGCGTTTGTCGAGATACTGCTTCATATGGATTCCGGTGCGGTAGCCGGAGTCGCCCTTGACGTAGATCGAGCCGCCGCGCATAGCGTATCCGAGCGCGTCCCCGGCTCTGCCGTGGATTATAATCTCGCCGTCGTTCATAGTGTCGCCGACCGCGTCCTGAGCGTTGCCGTCCACGACGACGGACGCGCCGTCCATATAGCAGCCGAGCGCGTTGCCGGGAACTCCGTGAATCAGCAGCTTTTTGTCCGCGGTCGCGGACGCGGCGATGAACCGCTCGCCGAAGCATTCGGTAATTTCGATGTCTCCCGTCGCGGCGCGCACAGCGTCGTTAAGCGGCTGATAGCCGAGAGCCTTCGCGTTCAATGTCACAGCCATTACCGTTCCTCCCCAAGATACTCGCGGCGCGTCTCTTTCGGGAAAGCGATAAGTCCCGGACGCACCGCGACCGCGTCAAAATCAACGTCTTTCAGGCTCACGCCGTCGCGAATCATATTCGTATAGATTCCCGCGCGGTCAAACGCCGGGATTTCGCCGTCCGGCGGGTGCTTGTCGCCGATGAGTATGAATCCGTTCAGCCGCTCCGCGGTGTAAAACAACTTGCGGTAGCTCGTTCCGTCGAAAGTGAAATATGTTTCGCCGGTATAGCTGCCGCCGGAGAGAATGTGCTTGCCGAAGAAGCCGATTGCGTTGCAGGGGATACCTTTTGTGAACGCGTACCGCACGCCCGCCATATTTATTCCGGCGGTTTCGCCCTGTAAATACGCGTTTGGCAGAATCGCCATTACCATAACGTCTCCGGTTACGGCGTTTTTATACTCCGTGCAGTCGCCGGCGGCGTATACGTCCGGAAGGCTCGTCGCCGAGTACTCGTCCACCGTTACCGCGCGTCCGCACGAGCCGCCCGCTTCTTTAACGAGCGAGATATTCGGACGGACTCCGACCGCGAGCACGAGTACGTCGAAGTCAAGCTCCGCGCCGTTATTTGTGACCGCGTGAGTTCCGGAGAACTCTTTCACGCTGTCGCCGAGAACGAACGAAATGCCGGCTTCCTCGCACCGCGTACGGATTATGGCGGAGGCTTCCGCGTCGAGTATGCTCGGAAGCACGCGGTCAGCCATATCGACGAACGCAATCGACTTTACCCGGTCGATTATGCCCTCGGCGCACTTCAGCCCGATAAGCCCCGCGCCGATAATCAGTACGCGCGACGTTTCGTCAATCGCTTCGCCGAGCGCGACTGCGGAGTCAAGCGTCTGAAACGTAAACTGCTTTTTCACGGTATCGAGTCCGGACATCGGCGGCACGAACGGGTTCGAGCCTGTGGCGGCGAGCAGTTTTTCGTAAGTAACGACCCCGCCGTCCTCAAGCGTCACGGTGTGCGCCGCAGCGTCGATTGCCGTGACGGCGACGCCGAGTTTCGTGTCAACCTTGTTGCGTCCGTACCAGTCAGCAGGACGGTACTTTATGCGCTCCAAATCCGTCTTGCCGAGCAGCAGGTACGAGATGAGCGGACGGCCGTAGGTGTGGTGCGGCTCGTTCGAGATTATGAGTACCGAGCCGGTTTCGTCTATCTTGCGGATACCCTCGACACAGCCGACGGCGGCGGCGGAGTTCCCGATTATAACATATTTATATGCGTTCATTCTATCGCTCCTCGTACACTATCGCGCGGTTGAGGCACCCCGCGACGCAGCGCGGCGTACCCTCGGTCGTCTGAAGACACAGCTCGCACTTGTCGATAACGCCGTCCTCCGTCGGAACGATGCAGCCGTAAGGACAGGACAGCACGCAGGTGTAACACCCGACGCACTTCGTCTTATCGACGCGGATAACGCCGTCATCTTTCGACAGCGCGCCGGAGATACAGCCCTTGACGCACAGCGGCTCGGTGCAGTGGCGGCAGGAGACGGCGAACGACACGTCGTCCCGTCCCTCCTCGATATGTATCCGCGGGTGAATAGTCCTGCCCTGGAGCGCGCGGGACATATCCTTTTCGCCGGTCGCCGCGAAAGCGCAGTAGTATTCGCACAGGTGACAGCCGAGACACCACTTTTCGTTAACGTAAACCCGTTTCATTTTCCCCAACCTTTCACGCCTCAGAGTACGATATAATCGTCTCTGTGCGGTCCCACCGAGACGTATTTTATCGGACAGCCGACGGCGTTTTCGATGAATTTTATATAGTCCGCGGCTTCCTTCGGAAGCTCCGAAGCGTTGCGGCACTTGCCAATGTCGGTCTTAAAGCCCGGCAGATATTCGTACACAGGCTTTGCGGCTTCAAGCTCGTCGCCGGACGGAAAGTCCGTGACGCGCTTTCCGTTTATGTCGTACGCGACGCAGACCGGAATCTCGTCCATATACGACAGTATGTCGAACTTCGTCAGCGCGAGCGCGTCCGCGCCCTGCATACGCACGCCGAAGCGGCTCGCGACGCAGTCAAAGGGACCGACGCGCCGTGGTCTGCCCGTCGCCGCGCCGTACTCGCCGGAGATTTCGCGCAGACGGCCGCCCTCTTCGCCGAGCCACTCGACGGCGAAAGGTCCGCCGCCGACGCTCGACGAGTACGCCTTGATAACGCCGATAACGCCGTCAAGCCTGCGCCCGGGGATTCCCGCGCCGATAGGACCGAACGCCGCGAGCGTCGTGCTGCTCGTCGTGTACGGATAGATACCGAAGTCTAAGTCGCGCAGAGTTCCGAGCTGAGCTTCGAGCATAATGCGCCGTCCGGATGCCGCCGCCGACTCGAGCAAATCCTCGGTGTTCGCGATGTGCGGCGCGAGCCTGCCGCCGTATTCCGAGAGCCACGCGAGCGTTTCGTCAACCGAAATCTCCGCCGCGCCGTACCCCCGGAGCAGAATGTTCTTGAAGCCCGCGACCGTTTCAACCTTGCCGCGCAGCGTCCCGGGTTTCAGCAAATCCTCCACCCGCAGAGCCTTGCGGTGATACTTGTCGGAGTACACCGGAGCGATGCCGCGCCGCGTGCTGCCCTGCGCGTCGCCGCCGAGACGGTTTTCCTCCAGAATGTCAAGCTCGCGGTGAAACGGTAGGCAGATTATCGCCTTTTCGCTGATTTTAAGGTTCTCCGGCGTGATTTTGATACCGCGCGCGCGCAGTCCCTCGATTTCGCCGCAGAGGTGCTCAAGGTCTATGACCATACCCGTGCCGAGTACGTTGACGATTCCGTCCCGGAAGATGCCGCACGGAATGAGGTTCAGCACAAACTTGCCGAGGTCGTTCACGACGGTGTGTCCGGCGTTGTTGCCGCCCTGATACCGCGCGACAATATCGTAATCGCGGCTGAGCAAATCGACCATACGCCCCTTGCCCTCGTCGCCCCAGTTAACGCCTACTATAGCTGTAATCATTTGCTTTTCTCCGCGCCTCAATTCTTCATTCTTTACTATCGAATAACCCGCGGAGCGGGTTATTCGCCCGCGTGTCCGATGCCGAGTATGCTCAGTTCTTTCTCGTTCAGTCCCACGCCGCGGAGCATAAGGCGGTTGCCTTTCAGACTCTCGATTGAGTTTATGCCCATTCCGCCCATCATTTCCTCGATTTCGTGCTTCCAGGCGGTCATAAGATTTACGAGCCGCCGGTATCCCACGTCCGGATTCAGACGTTTAACGAGGTCGGGCTGCTGCGTCGCGATACCCCAGTTGCACTTGCCGACGTTGCAGGTGCGGCAGAGGTGACAGCCGAGCGCGAGAAGCGCGGCGGTTCCGATATACACCGCGTCCGCGCCGAGAGCGACGGCTTTGACCACGTCCGCCGCGTTGCGGATACTGCCCGCCGCGACGACGGAGACACGGTCGCGGATTCCCTCGTCGCGCAGACGTTTGTCCACCGCGGCGAGTGCCATTTCAACCGGTATACCGACGTTGTCGCGTATGCGCGTCGGAGCCGCGCCGGTGCCGCCGCGGAAGCCGTCTATCGAGACGATGTCCGCGCCCGACCTCGCGATTCCGGAGGCGATCGCCGCGACATTGTGAACCGCCGCGATTTTGACGATGACCGGTTTCTTATACGCCGTCGCCTCTTTCAGCGAGAACACGAGCTGGCGCAGGTCTTCAATAGAGTAAATATCGTGGTGCGGCGCGGGGGAAATCGCGTCCGTTCCCATAGGAATCATACGCGTCCGCGACACGTCCGCCCCGACCTTTTTGCCGGGCAAATGTCCGCCGATACCGGGCTTCGCGCCCTGCCCCATTTTGATTTCGACGCCCGCCGCCGCGTCGAGATACTCGCGGTGAACGCCGAACCTGCCGGACGCGACCTGAACAATCGTATTCGCGCCGTAAACGTAAAAGTCTTCGTGCAGTCCGCCCTCGCCCGTGTTGTAGTAAATGCCGAGTTCCGTCGCCGCCCGCGCGAGGCTTTCGTGCGCGTTGTAGGAGATAGACCCGTAGCTCATCGCGGAGAACATAACCGGGAGCGACAGTTCGAGCTGCGGCGTGGTTTTCGGAATGATTTTGCCGTCCGCGCCGCGCGTCACGTCCTGACTCTTCGCGCCGAGGAACACGCGCGTCTCCATAGGCTCGCGGAGCGGGTCGATGCTCGGGTTCGTGACCTGCGACGCGTTAAGCAGAATCTTGTCCCAGTAAATCGGGAAGTCGAGCGGGTTGCCCATTGAGGACAGCAGAACGCCGCCGGTCTCCGCCTGCTTGTACACTTCGTAGATGTTTTTCTTGTCCCACGAACCGTTTTTCCTGAAATCGTGATCGGTGCGCACTATTTTAAGCGCGCGCGTCGGACAGATAGAGACGCAGCGGTGACAGCTGACGCACTTCGCGTCGTCCGAGGTCATCTTCTTCTGTTCCGGCAGGTACTCGTGCGCCTCGTTCGCGCATTGCCTCTCGCAGGCGCGGCAGGCGATACAGCGGTCGTAGTTGCGTACGATTTCCTGCTCGGGATAGATATAGTTCACAGCCATTAGAGCTTGCCCTCCTTGAGACGCGCCATCGCGTCGGGATACAGTCTTGCGATAACGCACTCGCCGCCGGACGGAGCCCATATGCGGTCAAGCTCCGGCTGGATTACGCGTATTGCGGCTTCCTCGCTCGCGGCGTAAACCATATCGTCTTTCGTCGCGGCGACCATACTGCGGAGCTTAAGGCGGTCGTTCAACGCCATCATTCCGCCCTCGAAGCCGACGAGCACCGAAAACGGACCCGTAATCAGATACGGCGCAAACACGGTGCGGTAGTACTTGAAAAGCTCCGCCTGTTCCTCCGGCATTTTCTTAATCTCGCTCCAGAACGGCGCGGCGACCACGTCGCAGACTTCCTCGTAGGTGAGACCCTTTTTGCGCGTCAGATAGTCCGTTATGTAGGTGATAACCTCGGTGTCCGTCTGAAGCGTACACTGATAGCCGTACATCTCTATACTGCGGCGGTTCGCGTCGTAGCTCGAGATTTCGCCGTTATGCACGACCGTCGTGTCGAGCAGGGAAAACGGGTGCGCCCCGCCCCACCAGCCCGGCGTGTTCGTCGGATACCTGCCGTGCGCCGTGAAGCAGTAACCCTCGTAGTCGCTCAGACGATAGAACGCGGCGACGTCCTCCGGGTAGCCGACCGCCTTGAAAACGCCCATATTCTTGCCGGACGAAAAGACGAAGCTGCCCTCGAAGTTCTTGTTTATATCGAAAGTGCACTGCGCGACGAACTCGCGCTCGTCAACGTGCATCGCCGCGATTTTGTCCTTGCGCGGAACCGCGAAGTACCGCCAGATAAGCGGTTCTCCGGTGATTGCCGGAACGCGCGACGTCGGAATCGTCGAGGCGGCGACCACCTCGAAATTGTCCTCGATAAAGGCTTCGCACCGCTGCCTTGCGTCCTGGTCGTTGTGGAACAGGTGCAGCGCGTAGCGGTCTTTGTGTTCCGGGTAGATTCCGTAAGCCGCGAAGCCGCCGCCGAGTCCGTTTGAACGCTCGTGCATCACGGAAATCGAATCCGTTACGGCTTCACCGGAAAACCGTTTGCCGGAGCGGGAAAAAATCCCCGATATGGCGCATCCCGACGGGATTCTGCACCGCCCCTCTGTAATCTCTGTCATCTCATAGCTCCTCCCGCGCAAAACGCGCCGCCGCGGCGGACGCGTCAGACGTATCTGTTTACAAGCCCGAGCCTGTCCCGCGGCGTGGTGCTCCGGGACGGCGTTAAGGCATACTGAAACTATATTATAAACTATTCCGGAGAAAAGTCAATGTGTAGTTTTTTGTAAGAGCGCGAACTTTTGGTACAATTGCGGTTTATTTCGGACGGAGCCGCACAATCCGCCGCCGCGTCTTGACAGTTTGCGGGCATTATGATAATATTAGCCGCAAATCAGCCGCTCCGCGGCGCAACCTCACCGCAGTTGCTGCCGTGTGAGCGAGCGAACTTGTTCGCTCGCCGCCGCGAGTAACGTTCCGTCAGCGAACGCCGAAGCGCGAGCATACGGAACGGCAGCGGCGTTTTTTGAGCCGCTATGCGGCGAAAAATATTGAGCGACGGTCGGATTCATTCCGGACAAGCGGTAAATAAGCGCGGGGAGGGCTTCGCCCGACCGAGCGATAAATAAGCGCGGGGAGGGCTTGCCCGACCGAGCGGTAAATAAGCGCGGGGAGGGCTTCGCCCGCCCAAGCGCATAACCGAGGTAAAATATAAAATGGCAGGAAACGCAAACAGAATATACAACTTCTCCGCGGGACCGTCGATGCTCCCGCTCGAAGCTCTCGAAACCGCGGCTTCCGAGATGACGGACTACAACGGCAGCGGGCAGTCGGTTATGGAAATGTCCCACCGCAGCAAGGTTTACCTCGAAATCTTTGAGGAGACGAAAGCCGCGCTCCGCGCCGCGCTCGCGGTGCCGGACACGCACGAGATACTCTTTATGCAGGGCGGCGCGACGTTCCAGTTCTCCGCCGTGCCGCTGAACCTGCTCGAAGGCGGAACGGCGGACTACGCCGTGACCGGAAACTTCGCCGGAATCGCCGCGGAGGAAGCCGGGAAGTACGGCGGCGTTCACGTCGCCGCGTCAAGCGCGGACAGAAACCACACATACATACCCGCGGCGGCGGAGCTGAAACCGTCTCCGGACGCGAAGTATTTTTACTACTGCTCGAACAACACGATATACGGCACCGAGTGGAAGTACACGCCGGAGACGGCTTCGCCGCTCGTCTGCGATATGTCGTCGAATATCCTGTCAAAGCCGGTTGACGTGTCAAAGTACGGACTGATTTTCGCCGGAGTGCAGAAGAATATGGGACCCGCGGGAATGGCTGTCGTGATTATCGACAAAACTCTCGCCGGACGCGAACTGCCGTACACGCCGAAAGTTATGAGCTACAAGGTCGCAATCGAGAAAGACAGTATGGACAACACGCCGCCCTGCTATACTATCTATATGCTCGGGCTGACGCTGAAGTGGCTCGCGAAGCGGGGCGGCGTTCCGGCAATGGAAAAGCTCAAGACCGAGCGCGCCGCGCTGCTGTACGACTACCTCGAGGAGTCAAAGCTGTTTCACGCGGTAGCGGACAGGTCCTCGCGCAGCGATATGAACGTCACGTTCCGCACGGACGGCGCGGAAACGGACAAGGCGTTCGTCAAAGCGGCTGAAAACGCCGGGTTCGCGAACCTCGCGGGACACCGGCTCGTCGGCGGTATGCGCGCCTCGGTGTACAACGCGATGCCGGTTGAGGGCGTGCAAAAGCTCGTTGCGTTTATGAAACAGTACGAAGCGGCGGAGCCGTGCTGATTTGGAATTAAATTAAAGAGGTTACCGTATATGTTCAAGGTCAAACTGCTCAACAATATCGCGGAACGCGGAATCGAGACGTTCGACCGCGCGAACTACGCCGTGTCCGCGAACGTCGAGGACCCGGACGCATTGCTCGTGCGGAGCGCGCAGCTGCGGGACGCGCAGTTCGGGGGCAATCTGCTCTGCATCGCGCGCGCCGGAGTCGGAACGGACAACATTCCGTCGCAGCGTTGCACGGAGAGCGGAATCGTCGTGTTCAACACGCCGGGCGCGAATTCCGACGCGGTGAAAGAACTTGTGCTGTGCGCGCTGCTGCTGTCGTCGCGCGATATTCTCGGCGGAATCGGCTATGTGAAGTCGGTGGCGGGACAGGGCGGCGACGTTCCGAAGCTCGTCGAGGCGGAGAAAAACAGCTTCACCGGACCCGAGCTTGCGGGAAAAACGCTCGGCGTAATCGGACTCGGCGCGGTCGGCGCGAAAATCGCGAACGACGCGGCGCGTCTCGGTATGGAGGTTTTCGGCTACGACCCGTATATCTCCGTGGACGCGGCGTGGGGACTGCGAACCAATATACAGCGCGCGGTTGACCTGCCGACGCTGTTCCGCGGCAGCGACTATATTACGATACACGTTCCGTATACGGATTCGACGCACCACCTGATTAACCGCGACGCGATTGCGCAGATGAAAGACGGAGTGCGAATCATAAACCTCGCCCGCGCGGAGCTTGTGAACGACGACGATATAATCGCCGCGCTCGCGGCGGGCAAGGTCGCGAAGTACGTCACCGACTTCCCGAACGCGAAAACCGCGGGCGCGGACGGCGTTATCGCGCTTCCTCACCTCGGCGCGAGCACGCCGGAGAGCGAAGAGAAGTGCGCGGTTATGGCGGCGATTCAGATTGCCGACTACCTCGAAAACGGCAATATCGAGAACTCGGTGAACCTGCCGCGGGTGAGTATGCCCCGTATGCCCGGCGAGCCGCGGCTGACCGTGTTCCACAAGAACATACCCGAGATGATTGCGAAAATCTCGTCCACCGTCTCCGCGCACGGAATCAATATCGAAAATATGGTTTCCGCCTCCGCGCGCGGAAGCGACGTTGCGTACACCGTACTCGACTTGTCAGGCGCGGCTTCCGAGCCGGAACTTCCTCAGCTGAAGCACAACATTTCCGCGCTCGAAAGCGTAATCCGCGTCCGCGTTCTGCCGTAAACCGATATGCCCAAAAAACTTATGCTGATAATAAACCCCTACTCGGGCAGGGGAATTTCAAAAGCGCGGCTCGGCGACATCGTACTTCAGCTGTCGCGGAGCGACTATGTCGTAACGGCGTATTTCACGAAAGAGCGCGATACCTGCCGCCTCGCGCGGGAACACGGCGGCGAATACGATCTTGTCGTGTGCTGCGGCGGCGACGGGACGCTGTCGGACGTTATCGCGGGGCTTACAGAGGTGCCGGCTCCGCCGCCGATCGGATATATTCCGGCGGGAACCGCGAACGACGTAGCGTCCACGCTCGCGCTGTCCCGCGATACGACGACCGCCGTCGCGACGATACTCGCCGGCAAGTCGATTCCGCTCGACGTAGGACGGTTCGGCGACGCGTATTTCACATACATTGCGGCTTTCGGCGCGTTCACCTCCGCGTCGTACGAGACTTCGCAGCCGGCGAAGCGCGCGCTCGGTCATATGGCGTACGTTTTCGGCGGAATCGGCAGCGTCGCGGCGATTAAGCCGAAGCGCACGGTCGTCGAGTACGACGGCGGGCGAATCGAGGACGACCTCGTGTTCGGCGGAGTTACAAATTCGACTTCGGTCGCCGGACTCGTGAGGCTCGACCCGAACGACGTGAGTCTCGGCGACGGAAAGTTTGAGGTTATACTCGTAAAAAATCCGATAAACGTCACGGAACTGTACGATATATTTGCGGGAATCGCAACGAAGCGGTACGAGTCCGACTCGATAAAGATGCTGCATACGTCGCGCGTGAAGTTCACGTTTGACGAGCCGGTCGCGTGGACGCGGGACGGCGAGAGCGGCGGCGAATTCCGCGAGATTTCGGTCACGAATATTCCCCGCGCCGTGAGAATCATCATTCCTACCGGCGGCAGAAAAGTCACTCCGACGGAGCTTTATGACGGAGTTTAGACTGCTTGCCGTCGGCGACGTATGCGCGCGCGCGGGGGTTGATTTCCTCTGCGAGCGGCTGCCGTCCGTGAAGCGCGAACTGAACATCGACTTCTGCGTCGTCAACGGCGAAAACGCCGCCGGAGGCAACGGAATAACCCCGGACATTTATGAGGATATTCTGATTCACGGCGCGGACGTCGTCACGCTCGGCAACCACGCGTGGGACGCGAAAACCCTCGCGCCGAAAATCGACGAACTCGCGTACCTGCTCCGGCCGTCTAACTTCGCGCCGGGCAGTCCGGGCAGAGGGTACGCGCCGTTTCCGTCGCGCTCCGGCGACGTACTCGTTTTGAACCTGGTCGGACGCGTCGCGATGAACCCGAACGAAAACCCGTTCTTTGAGCTTGACCGGATACTTGCGTCGCCGGAAGCGAAGAGCGTGAAATACATTTTCGCCGACTTCCACGCGGAGGCGACGAGCGAAAAGCTCGCGCTCGCGCACTACGCGGACGGACGCGTGTCCGCGCTGTGGGGTACGCACACGCACGTCCAAACGTCGGACGCGATGATATTGCCGCGCGGAACCGGGTACGTTACCGACCTCGGTATGACCGGCGCGGAACACAGCGTCATCGGGCTTACGCCGGAGTCCGCAATCGCGCGGTTCCGCGGCGAGCCGGACTGGCGGTTTGCCGCGGCGGAGGGTAAATCGAAACTCGAGGGCGCGGTGTTCGAGTTCGCGGACGGGAAGTGCGTCTCGGTTGAGACGGTAAGAATTGCGGCGGGGGCGCGGAGATAACGGAGGACGCGGGGTAGCGCAGGACGCGGGGTAGCGCAGGACGCGGGGGAACGGAGAACGCGCTTTTTTCCGGAAAAAAGCTGCAAAAAAGCAAAGCTTAATTTACTATATTTTGCGGGAGTGCAGACGAAAGTGCTTCATATGAGGACAAACATTCGCCGCATCTCCGGCTATACTTCCGCGAGCTATAATCAGCAAACTCTGCCTTTTTGCAGCTTTTTCGCGAAAAAGCGCGTGTCCCCGCGACCCTGTACCAGCGTCCCCGCACCCCGCGTCCCAACGTCAATCTTATAATAGAGGTGATTCCGATGGATAAAATACCGGCGTACATAGCACTCGGCGCGACGTTCGCGGTACTCGTTATGACGCTTTACAGTATGCTCAAGCCGCGCGGGGAATCACTGCTTGACAAGATGGAACGGCAGAGTATGGTGCGCGCGGAGCTAAAAGCGGTGCGCGACGACCTGAGCGCGCAGCTCGACCGCGCGCGCGACTCGCTGTCGCAGCAGCTCTCGGCGCAGCAAGGCGCGCAGACGGAGCAGTTTGAGAATTTCCGCACGACGCTGACGAACCTGTTCAACTCGTACGCAAAAGTTTCGACCGACTCCGCGGAGCGTCAGCGCACGAACGTCGAGACGAAGCTGTCCGAAGCCGCGGAGTCGCAGAGACGGCAGCTATCGGAAATATCGGCGGCGAGCGTGCAGTCTATGGAAGCCGTACGCAACAAGCTCGACGAGCGGCTCGATAAAATCGGTTTGCAGCTCGACAAATCGCTCGTGGAACTGCGCGAGTCGAACGAGAAAAAGCTCGACCAGATGCGGCAGACCGTGGACGAAAAGCTCGAAAAGACGCTCGAAACACGGCTTCAGAAGTCGTTCGAGACGGTTTCGACGCAGCTTGAGAGCGTCAACCGGGGTCTCGGCGAGATGAAGTCCGTCGCGGAGTCCGTCGGCTCGCTGAACAAGGTGCTGTCCGGCAGTAAAACGCGCGGCATACTCGGGGAATTGCAGCTAGGTCAGATAATCGAGGACATACTGCCGTCGAATCTTTACGGCAGGGAGGTTGCGACGAAGAGCGGCAGCCGCGACCACGTCGAGTACGCGGTCAAGCTTCCGGGCGCGGCGGACGGCGAAACCGTATGGCTTCCGATTGACTCAAAATTCCCGCTCGAGGATTATTACAGACTGCTCGACGGCTACGAAGCGGGGGACGCGGCGGTCATCGATGTGTCGAGAAAGGCTCTGCTCGCAAGGGTAAAGCAATTTGCCAAAGATGTTAAAGCAAAGTATGTGTCGCCGCCGGAGACGACGCCGTTCGCCGTAATATTCCTGCCGACGGAGGGGCTGTATTCGGAGATTGCGCGCGACGCGGCGTTCTTTGAGGAGCTGCGCCGCGAGGACATAATGGTCACGGGACCGACCACGCTGTCGGCAATGCTGCAAAGTCTGCAAATCGGGTTCAAGACGCTGCAAATCCAAAAGGGCGCGGCGGAGATTGAAAAGACGCTCGGCGCGGTGAAAAAAGAATTCGAGAGCTTCGAGGGAGTATTATCAAAAGCGCAGGAGCGCATAACGCAAGCCGGTTCGGAGCTTGACAAGCTCGTCGGTACGCGCACCCGCGCCATAAACCGCACTCTCCGCGACGTGCAGACGTACAGCGAAACATTGCTTGGTGACGGAGAGGAATCCGCGGAAGAAAAGAGTCTTGCGGAATAAGTTGACAAACGGTTGGATTTATATTATAATTTACGTAACAAAACAAGCGCAACGCGCGGGCGGGTCACGCGCTTTTTCGCGAAAAAGCTGCAAAAAGGCAAAACTTCAGCTTATATTTTGAGGGAGCCGTATCCCGCGTTCCGCCGCCGCAGCGGCGTACCCCGTGCGAAGCACGAAGCGAGGGAGGACTTGTCCGACCGAGCGAATAACCCCGCGTTCCGCCGCCGCAGCGGCGTACCCCGTGCGAAGCACGAAGCGACAGCGCGGCTTAGCCGTGCCGAGCGAATAATAAATTCAGGAGGATTATATATGCAAATCAAAGCAGCGGTTTCCCGCGAAAAGGGAAAATTCGGAGTCGAAAACGTAAACATCGCCGACCCGAAAGCGAACGAGGTGCTCGTGAAGCTCGTCGCGACCGGAATCTGTCACACGGACACCGCGGTTATGGAGCAGTTTCTCCCCGTGGAGTTCCCAATCGTCGCCGGACACGAGGGCGTCGGTGTCGTCGAAAAAGTGGGACCCGGAGTCGCGGATCTCGCGCCGGGCGACCGCGTCATTCTGACGTTTCCGTCCTGCGGCGTCTGCGACCCCTGCAAGCAGGGACACCCCTATGCCTGCGACCGCAACTTCGTTCTGTTCTTCGGCGGCGCGTACGCCGACGGCACGAAGCGCATCACCGACGAACACGGACACGAGGTCGGCATTATGTTCGGGCAGGGTTCGTTCGCAACTCACGCAATCGCCAATCAGCGCAACGCGATTAAAGTGGACGTGGACTCCGACGAGCAGCTGTCAAACCTTTGCAGTCTCGGCTGCGGAATCCAGACCGGCGCGGGCGCGGTGCTGAACCGTATGGCTCCGCGACCCGGCTCGACGATTGCGGTGTTCGGTATGGGCGCGGTCGGACTCGCGGCGGTTATGGCGGCGAAAATCGCAGGCTGCTCGACGATTATCGCGGTTCACGGACGGCGCGGCAAAGAGCTTGCGCTCGAGTTCGGCGCGACGCACACGCTGAACGGACGCGAGGGCGACGTCGCCGCGCAGATTAAGGCGATTACCGGCGGCAAGGGCGTCAACTACGCGCTCGAGTGCGCGGGAGTACCCGATATGGTCTCGACAATGCTCGACAGTATGGCGAAAGAGGGCACGGCGATTCTCGTATCCGTCACGGCGGACACGGAGCTACCGATTAAGCTCGAGCCGCAGATTATGAATCCGTCCGTCACCGTCGCGGGCGCGGTCGAGGGTTGTTCCAACCCGAAGGTGTTCATTCCGGAGCTTGTGAAGTTCTACAAGGAGGGCAGACTTCCGGTTGACAGGCTGAACGCGTTTTACAAGTTCGACGAAATCGGGAAAGCGTTCGAGGACTCGCACTCCGGCAAGGTAATCAAACCGATACTGCTGTTTTAAGGTAAGCACCATAGTAAAAGCGGGAGACGAAGTCTCCCGCTTTTTGTTTACTTGTTTACCCGCGCTCAACCGCCGCGCCCGACGCGAGACTTCGCTTCGCGTCGAGCACACGCTGGTTGCGGCTCCCGCGGAACGCGAGGTCGAGACTGCGCTCGGAGAGCACAAACCGTCCGTCCACAAGTATGTCGGTCGCCGCGAGCAGACGCAGTGCGTCAGGCTCCGAAGCCGATTTCGCGAGCAGTTCCTCAAACGTATAGCCGGAGTAAGTCCAGACGTTCAGACCGGCGTTCCGCGCAGCTTCGGCAAGTTCCGCGCAGTCCCGCGCCTGCGCGAACGGCTCTCCGCCGGACAGCGTCAGTCCGTCGGTCAGCGGGTTCGACAGCATTTCGCGGATAATGCCGGCAACATCGCGCCAGGTACCGCCGTCCGGCTCGCGAGTTTCGGGGTTGTGGCACCCCTCGCAGCGGTGCGGGCAGCCCTGCGCGAAAACGACGTACCGGAAGCCCGGTCCGTCCACAATGGAGTCCTGCACAGTACCCGCGACGCGCATAGTCTGCCTCCTTAATTTACCGCTTGGTCGGGCGAAGCCCTCCCTGCGCTTATTTACCGCTTGGTCGGGCAAAGCCCTCCCTGCGCTTATTTACCGCTTGGTCGGGCAAAGCCCTCCC
>JAITNK010000160.1 GCA_031290515.1 Oscillospiraceae bacterium | reverse complement strand
GAGCAACGGCAAATTCTGCTTCAACCTGCCGGTCGTGACGAGCTTGCTGACGGTGAAGAAGGAAGTAACGGTCACAGGCGGTACGCTGACGGAAGCGGATAAGACGCAGAGTTTCGGGTTTGACGTGTATACCGTCGGGTTTAAGGCTGGCTACATCGGAGATACGGCTGTGAACCCGTATGCTGGCTATACGCCGGAACAACTTAAGGCTGCGGCGGCGGATCAAACATCTTGGATTGCAGGCACGATACTTACGAAACACAAACTGGAGATAACGGACGGCAGCACTTCGTTTGTGGAGGATTTATCCCACGGTATGGCGGGGAACACGTCAATAACTTCCGCGACCGGCAATCCGCAGTTCGTACGCGTCATTGAAACCTACAAGTCAGATGCCGTGTACGGCTATACCACAAGCTACGAATTAACCAAAACCGTGGTAGGGGCAAACCCGCCAACCACACCGATTGTATCTGACACAGGCACGGACAGCGGGTGGCGCACGATAACCCCTGCCAGCAAGACAACATTTCAGATTACGTTCAAAAACACCAGGACAGCAACTCCGCCGAACATAAGCTTCACGGTAACGAAAACCGCGGACGATGTGGTGTACGCAAACGCGCACGGAAGCGCAAAGTTCCTGTTCCTTGTGGAACAGCTCGACAACTACGACGGCGACAACCCGCCTGTGATTGCAAGCTGGGTTGCGGAAAAGGTTGTAACCAGCAGTATTACCGGCGAGCAGATATTCGACTTTACAGGCTTAAAGGCAGGTACGCGGTATCGCATAAGCGAGATTGACACGGCGAGGTACACAGAGTCGCTCACCGTAACCGGTCAAGAAGATTACATACCAACGCAGTACAAAACAAACAACTCCGTAATCCTCGATTTGCGGTCGGTAACGACCGACCAGAGCTTCACCGTCGCGTTCACAAACACGAAGCTGCACGAGTACTACCTCTCCGATTCCGCGCTCGTGATTAACAAGTTCTCGCTGCCCACAGCAACCCCGAACTAATGCGCAAAACAATCTCCGCGGTCTGCACCGCGCTCGGAACAACGATACTCGCGCTGATTGCGCTCGCGGCGGCGGCGATTCTGATTGCGACCGCGCTCGGGCGTAAGCCTATGGCGATTCTCTCGGGTTCGATGGCTTCGGAATCGAACAAAGGGAAGTACAGCGTCGGCGGACTGATTTTCGTCAACACGAAAGCGGCTCCGGCGGACGTCGCGGTCGGCGACCTGCTCACGTTTACGCTCGGCGAGGACACCGTCGTGACGCACCGCGTCATCGCGGTTGAGGACGGTCAGTGGCGCACAAAAGGCGACGCGAACGACAGCGAGGACCTCTCCCCCGTGCCGTTTGAGAATATGGTCGGCAAGGCGGGGTTCTATATCCCGAAACTCGGACACGCGCTTATGAATATGCGGACGAAACAAGGGTTCGCGGTCGGCGCGATTACCGCCGCGGTACTCGCCGCGCTGTTCCTGATACCCGCGCTGCTTGCGCCGCCGAAAATCAAAGCCGAACCTACAGTTGAACCGTTAAACGACGTACCGGCGGACCCGGAGCCGGACGCGCAGAGGGAAGGAGACACCCGCAATGAAGGATAACAGACGCAGAGACCTGCTCAAAACGCTCCTGCCGTTCGGCGCGCTCGCGCTTACCGCGGCACTCGTTATCACCGTGACGCTCGCGCTGTTCTCGGATAAACCCGCGGCGGCGCAGAACAAACTCAAGCTCGGCGACGTCAATGTCGAGGTGAGCGAACCGGGAGTAACGTACGAGCCGGATACGACTGACGGCGGCACCTACTACACCAAGAACCCGAGCGTCGTAAACACCGGCAACGTCGCCGTGTACGCGAGGGTTATGGTCGTCGGCGGTACCGCGAACTTCGATTTTATCCGCGACGTCAACGGCAGCGAGTCCGTGTACTCCACGCTCGCGGCGGCAATCGACACGTCCGTGTGGATAACCGGCACAGACGGCTACATCTATTACAATGCGATTCTCGCGCCGGGCGATTCCACCCCCGCGCTGTTCGACAAGCTGAAGCTCAAGACGCCGCTTCCCACCGGGACTACCGAAGATAACTTCGACATTGCGGTGTACACGGAAGTTATCCAGGCGGAGGGACTGCTTGACACTACCGGCGCAGTCACAACGCCGACCTCGGCGGTGAACGCGTTCGAGCTTTTCGCGGCGCACCCCACACCCGCACCCAGCCCCACACCCGCACCCTAACCGCGACCGCAGTCGCGTTCCCCGTGCGAAGCACGGAGCGACGGGAGGGCTTTGCCCGACCAAGCGGACAATCGTAGCCCCGCGGCGGAAGCCGCACAGCGATATGCTAAACCACGCCTGAAGTAGGGCACATTCTGCAGGAAAGGAGATGATAATATGAGACGGAAAACACTTGCGTTAGTTCTGAGCGGCGTCCTACTTCTCGCAATCACAGTCGGCGGAACCCTTATGCTCTTCTCCGACCGGTCGGAGACGGCTACGAACACTCTGAACTTCGGAAGCGGACTGCGCGGCGTCCTCCACGAAGCCGACGCGACATCGTCGCCCTACATCGACAGCGACATCGTCGTAGACGGTACCGTCGTCCCGGCGGGCGCAGAACCCGGTTCCGGTGCCAGAGTTAGCGGCATAGACTACGGAAACCTCGTGCCGAACCAGGTGATTACCAAGATACCCACCGTGCGCCGCAGCGACGCTAACGCCGCGACCGCGTCCGACGCTTACGTCGCGGTCAAGGTCACGCTCACGGCAGACCCCTCAAACCTCACGGGAGACAACGAGCGCAACAAAAAGCTGTACGACGCACTCTGGAACGCGGTCGTCGGCAACGACTCGAGCGTGAACACCACGGACTGGGCAGTCCTCAAAACTGCCGACGCGACGGAATACACCGCGTGGTTCTTCTACGTTAATTCCGACAGTACGCTCAAAGCCCTGCCGCCGCTCACGGACAGCACAGCGTCCGTAACGCCCGCGCTGTTCGAGACTATCCGAATCCCGGACTTCGCGGCGCAGGAACTCGACGACTTCGCGGCGTACACAGGCACGCTGACGCTGACGCTTCAGCCGTACCTGATACAGTCGGCGAACAATCCGTACAACGAACGCACGGACAAGACAACGCTCGCGGATTACCTGTCCGCGTTCAGCGTCGCCGCACCCGCACCCTAACCCCAATGTTGAGCGCGGACGCGCTTTACATACACCGCTCCGGCGCACACGGAGCAAGCGAACCACACAGCACCCGCAACCGCGGGGAATAACGCCGGACACCGGCGAATAACAATCTGAAAGGACCATTCAAACAATGAAAAAGAAACTCATACTCGGCATCACCGCGGCGAGCCTCGTTCTCACCCTCGCCGTAGCCGGAACGCTTATGCTCTTCTCCGACGTATCGAACACCGCGAACAACACCGTGACGCTCGGCAAAGTAAAGATTGAGCTGCAAGAGATAAAGCTCGGCGAAACTACCTACACGACCATAGACGATACGTTTAAGGGCGTTGACTTCCCCGATAATATCGTCCCCGGCGACACGCTCCAGAAGCACGCGAAAGTCAAGAACACCGGTAACGTTCCCGTGTACGTCGCCGTAAAGGCAGAGCTTAGCATAACCGTCCCGACTGGTGAAGACGCCATCGACCTCACCACATACTTTAAAGCTGGAACCAAAAACTCCGACGCCCTCGCGCAAATCCTCGAAGACCTGCTGCCGTTGAAAGGCGAATGGTATGGGGCTTCGGATTACACAATTACCAAAGACGCCATTATCGGAACGTTCTACTACGTCTCCCAAGACCAAAGCTCGCTGGCGGTTCTCGCAAAAGACGGCGCGCTGACTGCCGACATCTTCCCGACAAACGGCATCACTCTGCCGAAAGAATTCACTGCCGCGAGCGAGTTTGACAACAGCTTCGAGGGTTACGGTCTGTCGCTCAAGCTGACGGCGTACGCGGTTCAGAGCGATAACAACGCACCCGAAACACAAAACGAAGCCGGCTGGGCCGCCGTCTTCTCCTCGGTTTTCCCGAAATAACCACGAAACAACGCACACACGCACAAAAGATACAGCTTAACCGCTTTCTGACAGCATAACGGGGGGAGTTTTCCAATGAAAAAAACTTTAAGTAAGAGGCTGACTGCCGCCGCGCTGTCGGTGCTGCTCGCGCTCTCGGCTCCGTCCGCCCTCGCGGCGGCGGCGCCGAGTCCGGGCGTGAACTATCGGGGGGCAAATTCGTGGGAAGTTACGCCTGCCCGGGTGTACGCGACCGGGAGCAACACCGAGATCACCGACTTCTTCGGGGACGTTACGAAGAATATGGTTCCCGGGGACAGCCGGACGGTTGCGGGCAACAACGCGATAACTGTCCTGCTGAAGAACACCGATTCGCGCGAGGTTACGTTCGGTCTCCGCGCCGAGACGCTTACGGCGGCAGTCGCCGCCGGGCTTACCGGTGCGAATGGTCCGGACAACATCACAGCACGAACGGGAAGCGACTTCGCGGACAAGACGGCGAGCGACGCGCTGCTTGAACAGATTCAGATTAAGCTTACGGTCGATACCAAGGAACTGTACGGCGGAACTTTGAGCGGACTTATCGGGCGGAGCGGTGCTAACACGGGCGACTGGCTTACAATCGGTCGGGTGTCGCCTGGTTGGAACGGCGTACTCACGATTGAGATTGTCGTGCCGAACCTCGGCAACGATTACCAGGGAACGCTTGCGGCGGTGGATTTGCAGTTCGGCGTGGAGTACGATACGGTGTACTATCCGCCGACGAGCCCGAGCCCGAGCCCGTCCTCGTCGCCCGACCCCGAAGCGAGTCCGTCGCCCGACCCGGGCGCGTCGCCTGACCCGAGCGCGGTACCGAGTGCGGCGCCGAGCGCGCCCCCGCTGATTGACATCGGCGACGACGCGCCCCCGCTGATTGACATCGACCCCGACCAAACCCCGCAGTCGGATTACGAGGTAGTCCCGCCGAAAACCGGCGACGACAGCGTTCTGCTGTGGACGATACTCTGCACCGGCTCGGTGGCGGTCCTCTCGGTGTGGCTGACTACGGCGATTGTGCGCCGCCGTAAAGCCAGGTAGCGGACGGCAAAGTAAACAGCGATAAGCGGCTTCCCTTTCGGGAAGCCGCTCTTATTTTGCGCGGAGTTAGCTTATGTCGTCTGCGACGCGATGTAGGTTTCGAGTATGCCGCGCAGTGCGTTGCCGCTGCCGGAGTGCGACTGCGCGAGGGTGATGCTGCGGCAGGCAGCCGCCCGGCGCGCAATCTTCGCCATCTCGTGGGACACCGGCTGCGTGAACAGGACGATGAGGTCGGCGGAGCCGATTGCCGCGTTGAGGTTGGTTTTCGGCTGCGTGAAGACCTTTGCGTTGCAGCCGAGTTTCTCGCACACGTCGCGGTACTGGCAGACCATACGGTCGTGTCCGCCGATGATGACGACGCTCATCTGCCGCACCCGGCTTTCCCGCAGGCGTCGCACCCGCCGCACGACGCGCAGGAGGACTTGCCGCTTCGCCGGTCGCGGACGAGTCCGACCACGATTGCGGCTATGACCGCCGCGACGACTGCGCCGACGGCGATTGTGCCGAGGTTCTGCGTCAGGAACGCTATCATACGCCGCTCCTTGCCGCGAGCGCGCCGCGCTTCGCCGGGCGCAGCAGCAGGAATATGAACGCCGCGACCAGTATGAACGCGACGATTGTGAACGCGCCGAACGTCCCCGTGAACAGGCTGCCGAGCTGAAACACGCACAGCGCGGCGACGTACGCGAACAGGCACTGGTAGCCGATTGCCGTCCAGAACCAACGGCGCGAGTTCATTTCGCGCTTGATTGCGCCCATTGCCGCGAAGCACGGCGCGCAGAGCAGGTTGAACACGAGGAACGAGTACCCGGCAAGCGCGGGCATTGCGGCTTTCAGGTTATCCCAGATTTCGGCTCCGTCCTCCGCAACCTCGGCGAGGTCGGGCCGGAACAGTATGCCGAACGTGCCGACGACGTTTTCTTTCGCGATAAGCCCGGTGATCGCCGCGACCGCGGACTTCCATTCGCCCCAGCCGAGCGGTATGAATACCGGCGCGATGAAGCCGCCGATTTTTGCGAGTATGCTGTCGTTCATATCGACCATTCCGAAGCCGCCGTCCGCGAAACCGAAGCTTGACGTGAACCACACGAACACCGTCGCGAGCAGGATAATCGTACCCGCTTTTTTGATGAACGACCAGCCGCGTTCCCAGGTGCTGCGGAGAATCGCGCCGACCGTCGGCATATGGTACGAGGGCAGCTCCATAACGAACGGAGACGCGTCGCCCGCGAAGATTTTCGTCTTTTTGAGGATAACCCCGGAGCAGATAATCGCCGCGATACCGATGAAGTACGCGCTCGGTCCCACCCACCAGGAGTTTTCGCGGAACAGCGCGCCCGCAATCAGCGCGATTATCGGAAGTTTTGCGCTGCACGGGATAAACGTCGTCGTCATAATCGTCATCTTGCGGTCGCGGTCGCTTTCAATCGTGCGCGACGCCATAATGCCCGGTATTCCGCAGCCCGTGCCGATGAGTATCGGTATGAACGACTTGCCGGACAGTCCGAAGCGGCGGAAAATTCTGTCCATAATGAACGCGATTCGCGCCATATAGCCGCAGCTTTCGAGGAACGCCAGGAACACGAACAGTATCAGTATCTGCGGCACGAAGCCGAGTACCGCGCCGACTCCGGCGACGATTCCGTCGAGTATCAGTCCGCGCAGCCAGCCGTCCTCGCCTATTGCGTCGTCTCCGTTGCTCAGAGAGTCCAGACCGCCGCCGATAAGCGCGGGTACGCCGGGTATCCACGGTCCGGAGTCCGCGGGGTCGGGTTCCTCCGCGGCGAGCGCGGCTTCAAAATCGGCGAGCGCGACCGGAATTTCCTCTTCGGTTTCGCCGTCTTCGCCGGAGATAACGGCAACGGTTTCGAGGTTTGCGGCTCCGGCTTCGGCGATAATGTAGGCGAGCGCGGTTTCCGCCGCGGCTTCGTCCCCCGCTTCTATCGCGTCGGAGTACGGCGCGGTGTCGATTCCGGCTTCCTCCGCCGCCTCTATGTACGCTTCGATTTTCGTCTGCTCAACGTCGTACTCGCCGACAGCTTCGTCGTACGCGCCTCTGCCTATGCCGAGCGGGTACCAGCCGTCGCCGAACAAACCGTCGTTCGCCCAGTCCGTGGCAATCGTACCGACCGTCGTTACCGAAACGAAGTACACTATGAACATAACCGCCGCAAAAATCGGCAGCGCAGCGATGCGGTTCGTGACTATGCGGTCGATTTTATCGGAAACTGTAAGTTTGCCCTTGTTTTTGACCTTGACGCAGTCCTTGATAATGCTGTCGATGTATGTATACCGCTCGGCGGTGATTATGCTCTCCGCGTCGTCGTCAAGCTCGGCTTCGCACGCTTTGATGTCGTCCTCGATGTGCGCGACGCGCTCCGGCGCAATCCCGAGCTTCTCGATGATTTTCGCGTCGCGCTCGAACAGCTTAATCGCGAAAAACCGCTGCCGCTCCGGCGGCAGTTCGTGCAGCACCGCTTCCTCGATGTGCGCGAGCGCGTGTTCGACGCTGCCGGAAAAGCCGTGCTGCGGAACCGTAACGGTAGACTTCGCGGCTTCTACCGCGGCGTTCGCGGCTTCGGTAACTCCCGTGCCTTTCAGCGCGGAGATTTCAATGACGCGGCACCCGAGTTCTTTCGACAGCTGTTCGACGTTGATTTTGTCGCCGTTTTTCGCGACTATGTCGGTCATATTCACCGCGACGACGACCGGGATTCCGAGCTCGGTGAGCTGCGTCGTGAGGAACAGGTTGCGCTCGAGGTTCGTACCGTCAACGATGTTCAGAATTGCGTCCGGACGCGCGTCGATGAGGTAGTTGCGCGACACAACCTCCTCGAGCGTGTACGGCGACAGCGAGTAAATCCCGGGCAAGTCTGTGATTGTAACGTCTTTTTGACCGCGGAGTTTGCCCTCTTTTTTCTCTACCGTAACGCCCGGCCAGTTACCGACGAACTGATTCGACCCGGTCAGCGCGTTGAACAGCGTAGTCTTGCCGGAGTTCGGGTTCCCGGCAAGCGCGATTGTGATTGGCATAGTCGTTTCACTCCTTATTTATTATCTATGTAGCCGCTTGGTCGGCGGAGCCTCCTTCGCAGTGATTAGCCGCTTTGTCGGCGAAGCCTCCCTCGCTCTGCGCTCGCAGGCTCGCACGTGTTCGCGTCTGCGGACGCGGCAGGCGAAAGAGTTCGCCCGCAAGTAGTTTTTTGCTGTTGATACGCGTGTTAGCAGCAACTAACCTTTATGTAAAAATGAAACCGCAGTCAGTCGTTTACCGAGATAAGCTCCGCGTCCGCTTTGCGGAGCGACAGCTCGTAGCCGCGCACGGTGACTTCGACCGGGTCGCCGAGCGGCGCGACCTTGCGGACGTAGACCTCGCTGCCGCGTGTGATTCCCATTTCCATAATGCGGCGTTTTATCGCGCCCTCGCCGCCGATTTTTTCAACTCGCACAGTCGAACCGGGTTTTGCGTCTTTAAGCGTTGCCATTGCTTCTCCTTTCTGTCGCGGTATGCAGTATTTGATACATAATCGCCGGCACGGTCGGCTCCAAACCGCAAAGCGGTTTGTCGGCGAAGCGCGCTCTTAAACGAGTATCTTCATCGCCATTTCGCGGCTTATCGCGACCCGCGACTCGCGCACGGACACTATCACATTGCCGCCGTTCGCGGTGACGACCGTGATTTGCGTACCCGGCGTGAACCCCAAGTTCTCGAGGAACTGCCGTGTTTTGTCGCCCCCGCCGACGCGCTTGATTGAGTTCGGTTCACCTTTTTTTGCCATTGTGAGCGGCATCATTTGACCCTCCGTAGTTATCTTTAGTTCGGTCGGCTCCGCGTCCGCCGCCAGTGTTTCGTCAAAACGCCGCCTCGCGGACCGCGGCTTTGACGAAATGCCTGTGTCCAAAAATAGTTAGTGCGGTCTAACTATTTGTACTATAACACACCCGCAGTTAGTTGTCAATAACTATTTGCCGGAAATCTTTGTGCAAATCGCCGAAATTGCGTAAACCGTCGAAAAATATCGGCTGCGCGCAAACGCACAGCCCAAGCTCCGGGCAAATCCGAAGCGGTGCTGTGCGTTTGCGCTCTCACCAACCGTAGCGGGCGATCCACCACGCGCCGAACGTCTCCGACGCGGTGTACGCCGGAGCGTACCATACGTTCGCGTAGTTGTAGCTGCCGTCGTCGTTCTGCTGATAGCCGACGACGTTGTATTCGCCGTCCTGCCCGAGTACTTTCGCGATACCCTTGACGTACTCGACCCGGTACGCCGTCGCGCCCGAATACGGCGGCTCGGAGGTCTTAAGCTCGAATACGCCGTCGTACAGCCCGTTCGTGAGGTTGCCGGACAGCGTTATCCGCCGCGTGTCGGCGGTTGAGGTCATCGTAAACACGCAGTAACCGTGCGGGCGGTCGTTAGCCCAGCTCCCCTCGATTGTAAGCGTACCGGCTGTGTTTCCCGCCGTGTCCGCAAACGTCGAGTACAGCGTTCCGGTACCGCTGCGCACCGGGTTTCCGGCGGTACCGGCGTAGTCGCCGACGTAAACCGCGTTGCCGCGCGCGTAATAAATCCCGGCGCCCGTGCCGTCGCCGTTCAGCGTTATGATACTGCCGTTCGGGTCGTTCCCGAAGTACGCCGACGCGAGCGAGCGAAGTTCCTCTGAGTTCAGCGCGTCGCTGACCGCGCTCTCTCCGCCGCCTCCGGCGGCGACCGACGACAGGTATTCGTTGAGCAGCCTCTCTGTCTCCGCCGCGGAGCCTTGCGGCGTTTCCGCGCTCGAATCCGGAGGCGCGGCGGAGCTTTTCGGTGCGCCGCCGCCCGTCCCGCCGTCTATTTCCGCGAGCTTGTCCTCAAGTCTGCGCGTCGAAGATGCGTTCTCGAGACCGTCGTTCAGCGCGCGGACGGCGTTCTCGCGCTCTCCGAGTCCCTCGTATGCGTCGGCGAGACCGAGATAGCCTTTCGCGTTTTTCGGCTCAAGCTCGATTGCCTTGTCGTAGTACACGATCGCCTGCTCGTAGTCGAGGTCGGCGAGGTACTTGTCGCCGAGCTTGAGATAGTCGTCCGCCGTCTGCGGTTTGACAGACTTCTTCCCGCAGGATACCGCAATGAATATCAGCGTGAGCGCGAGCAGGATTACAACCGGTTTTTTCATCGTTACGCTCCTTGAGTCTGAATACGGTACTGAATTGCTGTCCGGTTACGCCGAGAACGCGTACGACACGGTTCGCGTCCGGGTTTCTCCCGCCCGCAGAACCGGCGATTCGTACTCCGGAACGTTTACCGCGTTCGGAAAGTACTGCGCTTCAAGGCAGAAGCCCGCGCGGGCGTTATACTCCGCGCCGCCCTTGCCGCGCTCGCGCATATAGTTCGCGGTGTAGAGCTGAATCCCCGGCAGGTCGGTCGATACGGTCAGCGTTATGCCGGACACGTCGCCCGCCGCTTCGGCGGCTGCGCGCATTCCGGAGCCGTTGAGCGCGAAATTGTGGTCGTAGCCGCGAACCTGCGCGGTCTGCGGGAAGTCCGCGTCAATACGCTCGCCAATCTCGTGAAACCCGCGGAAGTCAAGCGGAGTTCCGGCGACAGGCGCGGGCGCGACGCCGCGGACGAGCGCGGTTCCGTCCGTTTCGCAGTACGCGTCCGCGCCGATTTTAAGTCTGTGGCGCAGTATGTTTCCCGCTCCGTGTCCGTTAAGGTTAAAGTAGCTGTGATTCACGATGTTCGCGACTGTGTCCGCGTCCGACCGCACGTCGGTCGCAATCGTCAGCCTGCCGTCCGCAAACGCGAACCGCGCGGACGTTTCGAGCGTTCCGGGATAGCCCTCCTCGCCGCCGGGGCTGACGCGCGACAGTATCAGCGCGCCGCCGCGGACTTCGGACTCCCACACTCTGCGGTGAAAACCGCCGGCGCCGCCGTGCAGGTGGTGCGGAAACGCGTTGCGTTCGAGCGCGTATTTCCCGCCGTTGAGCGTGAACTCTCCGTTCGCAATCCGGTTCGCGACTCTGCCGCAGAGCGCGCCGAAAACCGACCCGGACGCTTCGTACTCCTCGAGCTTGTCGTACCCGAGCGTCACGTCGCGAAGTTCGCCGCCGCGGTCGGGGACGACGATTTTCGTAACCGCCGCGCCGTAGGTAATGACGGAGACGTACGCGCCGCCGTCTTCAATCGTGTATTCAAATACCGCTTCGCCGCCGCGCGTAACGCCGAACGGCTTTTTCGTTATACTCAAAACAGTTTCTCCTCACAAAATTCTCGCGACGGCTTCCGCCTGCGCCGACGCCGCCATAATGTTCGCCGGAGCAACGCAGTCGCCGACGGCGTAAAACTCCGCCGCGCAGCCGGACAACGCGTAAGCGTCCGCCGTGAGCGCGGTCTGCCCGAGTGCCGCGACGACCGTACGCGCCGCGAGCGTAACCGTGCCTCCGGCAGTCTCTGTCCGAACGCCGCCGTCCGTGATTTCGACGACACGCGCGGACGTAAACACCTTGATTCCGAGCCGCTTTATCTCGCCGTCAAGCGCGAACTGGTGCAGAATGTTTCCCGCGGAGTTCAGCGCGGGAGCCATCTCGGCTATCGTCACGGATTTTCCGAGTCCCGCGAGAAAAATCGCAAGCTCCTGCCCTACGAGTCCGCCGCCGAGGATTACCGTTTCGCCCGCCGCAAGCGCCGGCGACGCGTAAACTCGCTCCGCCGGAACCGCGAGCGCGATTCCCGGTATCGGCGGCAGGCTTGACCGCGCGCCGAACGCCGCAATGATTGCGTCCGGCTTCAACTCGCGCGCGGACTCCGGCGTTTGCCGCGAATTCAGCCGCACGTCAATCGGCAAAGCCGCGATTCGCCGTTTCTGATAGTCTATGTACGCCTTGATTTTGCGCTTGAACGGCACGTTTTCCTCGCAGCGCAGCGTGCCGCCGAGACTGCCGGACGCTTCGGCGAGCGTCACCTCGTGTCCGCTCTCCGCCGCGGTTATTGCCGCCCTCATTCCCGCTACCCCGCCGCCCGCGACGAGTACGCGCTTCGGAACTTCGGTTTTCGGCAGGGTTTTGTACTCTCGCTCGTTGCCGATTTCCGGATTGACGGCGCAGTATATCGTGCCGCCCGTGATGAGTCCCGAGAAGCATTGCAGACACCGCAGACACGGACACACCGAGTCCGGCTCGCCGCGGCGCAGTTTGCGCGGCAAATCCGGGTCGGCGAGCAGCGCGCGCGCCATTTCGATAACGTCCGCCTTGCCGGACGCTAAAATCTCCTCCAAAAGCTCCGGGTCGGAGTGCGCGCCGACGGTCGCGACCGGGTTTTTTACGGCTTGTTTGATTGCCGCGGCGTATTGGACGTTCGCGGAGTCTTCCGAAAAAACGCCCGGGTGCGTGACACAGAAC
The DNA here is from genome assembly GCA_031290515.1 of Oscillospiraceae bacterium. Classification (GTDB taxonomy): domain Bacteria; phylum Bacillota; class Clostridia; order Oscillospirales; family Oscillospiraceae; genus JAIRRO01. The sequence goes on along the minus strand of JAITNK010000160.1, from coordinate 3,711 downwards.
ACCTCGCTGTGTTCGTGGTGTCCGGCGGAGACGTGAATCAAGTCGGCGTGACCGTCGAGAGCCTTCGCTATCGCGATACCCTCGTCAAGGTCGTATCCGAGCGGCGTGACCTCGCTTCCGGAAATGCGGATTTCGACCGGGAAACCGCGCCCTACGGCGGCTTTCACCGCGTCGCACACCATTACCGGGAAGCGCATACGGTTTTCAACGGAACCGCCCCACTTGTCGCGCCGCGCGTTGACTTTCGGCGACATAAACTGCGACAGCAGCCAGCCGTGTCCGCCGTGAATCGTTACCATTCCGAAGCCGCAGCGTTTCGCGTAAGCCGCCGCCCGCGCGAACCGCGCGACCGTTTCGAGTATACGCTCCTCCGGCATTTCGTAATACGGCAGCCCCTGCGCCGTAACGCCGTCCGACGGAGCGTAAATTTTCGCGCCGCGCATACGCGAGGCGTTGGCGTACAGTCCCGCGTGGTTAAGCTCAAGGCTCGCGACCGCGCCGTGCCGCGAGACCTGCCGCGCGAGCCGGTTAAGTGCCTTTATCATAAGCTGCGACTCGTCCGACAGGTCGAGCATCGGCTCGCCGAACAGTCCGTTTTCGCAGTCCACAATGCAGTCGCCGACGCAGACGGAAGCCGCGCCGCCGGAAGCCTTGCGCTCGTAAAAGGCGACGCAGTCCGCGTCCGGCCGTCCCGCCGCGTCGAAGTTGCGTCCGGAGATCGGCGAAGCGAATATTCGGTTGCGGAACGTCGTCCCGGCGAGCGTTATTGGCGCGAACATCCGCGGATATTTGAGCGTTGACATATAAACCCCCCGATTTGACGATTAACGGACAATACTGCGCGGTTAACTACACGCGGTCAAAAACGTTTCCCTGTATTCGCGCCGGAGTGCGGAGTACGCGTTCCGCGCGGCGAATTCGTCGGCGAACAGCGCGAAAACCGCGCTTCCGGTGCCGGTCATAGACGCGGTCAGCGCGCCGCAGGCGACAAGCCTGCGCTTGACGGCGGCGATTTCGCGAGCGTAACGCCCGGGCAGCGCGTCCTCGAACACGTTGCGAACCTCCGCGGCGCAAGCTTCGAGACTTCCGCTCCCGATTGCAGCGAGCATAGCGCGGTTGTCCGGCGGCGCGATACGCGCCTTGTCCGCAGACGCGTTCCTTGCGCGGGCTTGCGGGCGTCCGGCCGGCGGTACGGCTTTGCCGGACCCCGCGGCGGGTAACGGCGTCTCGTCAATCGCGGCGAACAGCGTCGCGGTGGAAACCGAGAACGACGGCTTTACGACGACGATTCGGCAGTCCGGGAACGCCGGAAGCCGCGTCAGCAGCTCGCCGCGCCCCTCTGCGAGACAGGTGCCGCCGACGACGCAGAACGGTACGTCGGAGCCGACCGACGCTCCGGTTTCCGCAAGCTCGTCCTCCGAGAGACCGCTTCCCGTGAGTGCGTTCAGCGCGGTCAGCACAGCCGCCGCGTCCGCGGAGCCGCCGCCGAGTCCCGCGCCGACGGGTATGTGCTTTGCGAGAGTGATTCCCGCGCGGAAACGGGTTCCGGTGCGCTCGAAGAACGCCGCCGCCGCCTTGTACGCGGTGTTGCGCTCGTCGTTCGGTATGTGCCGCGCGGAACTTCGCACGGCGATTCCCGCGCCGTCCGTCAGCGCGACGGAGACGTTGTCGCGCAAACCGATTCGCAGCATAACGCTCTCTATATCGTGGTAGCCGTCGGGGCGTTTCGCGAGTACTCCGAGCGTCAGGTTCAGCTTTGCGAACGCCGGAACCGTCGTCTTACGCGTCAAACAACATTCCCATAAGCGCGGTACCCTCGGGGACCGCCGCACCGGCTTCGCCGTCCGTTTCGGTGTACTTTTTGCCGGTTTTATTGTCGCGGCGCGAATCGTACAGCAGGTACGGAACCGGGTCGCCGTCGTGACCGCGCGTACTCGTCAGCGTTTTGTGGTCGGAGAGCAGCAGCAGCCGGAAGTCCGTACCGTCCGCGCGCAGCCGCCCCACGAGCGGCGCGACGACGCGCGAATCGAGTCTGCGAATCGCCTCGAGCTTGCCGGGCAGGTCGCCGTTATGCGTACATTCGTCCGGAGCCTCGACGTGAATCGCCGCGAAGTCGCGCGTTTTCAGCGTCTCGACGCAAGCCGAAACCTTGCCCTCATAGTTCGTGTCAAGTTCGCCGGTCGCGCCGTCCACAAAGACGCGGTCGAGTCCGGTAAGCGACGCGATTCCGTGGCACAGCGGCACGGCGGAGATTACGCCGCCGGTCCTGCCGTACTTTGCCGTGAAATCCGGCAGTTCGACCGCCGTACCCTCCGCCCAGAACCAGACGCAGTTCGCCGGGAGTTTGCCGTCAGCCCTGCGTTTGAGGTTGACCGGGTGGCGCGAGAGAAACGCGTACGACGCGGACATAAGCTCCGACAGTACGGCGGCGTTCGGGTTCGCGCCTTGCGGCAGTATGTCCGTTATCGCGGAGCCGAGATAGTTGTGCGGCGGCGCGAGCGTCACTCCGTCAATCGACGCGCCGGACTGCACAGCCATATGGCGGAAAGAGTGCGCCGGGTAGACGCGCATTCCGGCGCGCTCCGCGAGCCGCGCAAACTCCGGGTCGGCGAAAAGCGCGGCGACAAGTTCGTCCGACTCCGCTCCGTCTATGCTCCCCGCGGAGTGCGACAGAATCGTCTGCGCCGCAAACGGAATCCCGTCGGTCTCGGTCAGCGACACCATATTGCAGCGGTACGCGGCGTCGCCGGGTCTAAGCGCGATTCCCTGCGCGGCGGCTTCGAGCGGCGCGCGCCCGGTGTAGCATACGTTCGGGTCGCAGCCGAAAATCGACAGAATCGCGGTGTCCGACCCGGGCGGCAGTCCGTCCGGGCAGTTTTTGACATTGCCGACCTCGCCCGCGGACGCGAGCGCGTCAATCGCCGGGCAGGCGAGGTATTCGAGCGGCGTTTTGTCTTGAAGCACGGGAACGGGGTTGTCCGCCATACCGTCGCCGATGATGAGAATGTATTTCATAAAATCTCCTTTTTACAAGAGTTTGCGAGATTTTCAATCTCCCGGCGGCGCGCCCATACCCACCGCAAAGTTTCCGCGTTCGATTGCGCGAGCCGGGCGTGCTCCGGCGCGTCAAAGTATGCGATGAATATCAGCTGAACCGAGTAAATCACCCAGAACACCGCGCGTTTCTTCGCGCCGGTCAGCCGCGCGGCTCTGTCGTACCCGCGCATTATCTCCGCAAGCAGTCCGAGCCACGGCGCGCGGTCGCCGCGGATTTTGCTCAGAAACGCGGTCGGGCAATAAACAGGGTCAAACAGCCGCGCGTTCACCTCGGCAAGGTCGAAATCGATGAACCCGGCGATTTCGCCGCCCGCTCCGATGATGTTGCCGGGGTGCGGGTCGCGGTGTATGATTTGGCGCGGCAGCTCGCGCGCTCACCCGCCGCAATATAACCGCCGGAGCGCGTCGCAACCGGCTCTGCAACCGCGAAACCCTGCGCCTCAAGTGCGTTTGCAACCGCGATGCTCCGCCGCAGCTGCCGCTCGCCGCCGCGCTTAAGAATGTACTCGCCGCCGCCGTCCCAAACTCTGCCGTTCGGCGGCAGCGGCGTTGCGGTAAGCCCGCCCGCAGCATCCCAATTCGCAAGAACTCCGCGCAGCATATTTTCGCTCACAGCCGAGCCGTGAACCGCTTCAGCCGCTCGACGGCTTCGTT
>JAITNK010000155.1 GCA_031290515.1 Oscillospiraceae bacterium | reverse complement strand
CCCCAGTATTTGCTATGGGTGCGCCGGAATTTGCGGATTTTTTGCTTTTCATTACTCTACCCCTTAATTTTTGTTCTGCCGTGCGATATGCCGCGCGGCTTGTTGGTCGGGAAACCATTCGCGCAATTGTGCGTGTGTTTTCCCATTTGTGATTTCCCATTTCTTAGGAATTGCTTTGCATTATACTGCCTGATTCATTCCAAAGTCAAGAACTTTTTTATTTAACTTCCAATTATAACCGCATAAAAATGCAGAATTTGTAATAATATGGTTACATTTATGGTTACATTCGCTGTATTTTCCGTTAAAATCCCCACGCCGTATCGGTCTTTAACCGTAAAATTTTGGCAGTACCGCGACGCCGTCCGGCGTTTATGCCGCCTGCGGGCGCGTTCGGTCAAAAGGAAAAAGCCGGCAACCGAAAAGGTTGCCGGCTTTCGTGGTGGACCCGAAGAGGATCGAACTCTCGACCTCCGCGTTGCGAACGCGGCGCTCTCCCAGCTGAGCTACGAGCCCGTGTGATTATCTATCGCTTAGTCGGGCAAAGCCCTCCCGCGCTTACGTCTCGGCAAAACGCCGCTTCCGTGAGCCGCGCCTTTGCCGGTTTATCGCTTAGTCGGGCAAAGCCCTCCCGCGCTTACGTTCCGGCAAAACGCCGCTTCCGCGAGCCGCGCCTTTGCCGGTTTATCGCCGAATAACGCGCATATCCGCAAAGCGTTTCCGCGGCGTACGGCGCGGAGAACCCGCGACGCTTGTATATTATAGCAGGTTTTTCGGGTTTGTAAAGGGGGTAATCGAAATTTTCTCCGCAAATTTTTAGGAAAGCCGCGTATCAGCCGCCGGCTGAACCTTACAGCTGCGTAATCTTTGCCCGGCGGCGCGGATAATATCCGCAATTGACGAATCGCCCCGAATGTGCTATGATAATGTCATACGCAACGGTGCGCCGGGGCGGCGTTTTGCCCCGCGGGCGGCTAATACATTACAGGAGGACAGCATTATGCGCGGAAAATCAATCACACTCAAATTCAGAAGGACTGCCGCGGCGGCAGTCGCGGTCGTTATCGCGTTTTCATTCGGCGTTTCAGCCGAAGCCGGCTTTGAAAACTTCATTCCGTCGTACGAGTACAGCGGCTTTTCCGACGTTCCGTCCGGGGAGTGGTACTATGAGTACGTCCGCGAGGTCACGGAACTCGGGATTATCGAGGGCAGAACGCCCGATAAGTTCGCGCCGGACGCGAATCTCCGCCTGTCCGAGGCGGTCAAGCTCGCCGCGTGTCTGCACAGCCTGTACGCGACCGGTGAGCTGCCCGACCCCTCCGTGAGCACCGGTACCGGCGCGGAGAATGATTCCGAATCCGATTACGGCGAAGTGCTGTGGTACTCGCCGTACGTCGTGTACGCTATCGGCAACGGCATACTCGACGAGCCGTATGACGACTTTGAGGCTTACGCCACAAGGCTCGAGTTCGCGCACATCTTCGCGAACGCGCTTCCGCCCGAAGCTCTCGCGCAGACAAGCGACGTTCCGGACGGCACGATTCCGGACGTTCCCGCGGATTCGGAGTACGCCGCGGACATTTACGCGCTGTACCGCGCCGGGATTCTCGACGGCGTGGACGATTACGGACACTATGTGCCGGGGCGCACAATCGTCCGGCGCGAGGTCGCCGCCGTCGTCGCCCGAATGGCGAACCCGGCGCTTCGGATCGAAGTCGCGCTTACGCCGGTGCCGACCGACGAAGAGCTTGTCGCGGCGGAGACCGCAAAGCTCGCCGCGATACTTACGGCTCTGCGCGCGGACTCGGGGCTTACGCCGTACGAAATTGTGCCGGTGCTGAACGAAATCGCGCAGTTCAAGGCTTCGGATATGGCGGAAACGAACGAGCTTTCAAAGTACTCGCCGAACTTCGGCGCGACGAAAAACCTGCTGCCCGAATTCGGGATTGACGGCGAGCTGAACCAGCAAATCGGGTTCAAGAACTCCGCGCGCGAAATGGCGGACGCGTGGCTCGCGAACGACTCCAACAAGGCTCTTATGCTGTTCCCGGACGGCTATTACGGTTCGGTCGGGTTCGGCGCGGCGCGCGGCGCGGACGGCGTGATTTTCTTCACCGTGGTGTACTTCCGCGGCGAGATTACCGCGCCGGAGGAGTAAGCCGGAACCGGCAAGTCAAAGTAAGGGCGCGGCATTTGCCGCGCCCTTGCGCTATGGATTTATGTATAAAGCGGTGCGAACGCCGCCGACTGTACGGTCATCGACATTCTTAAATATGCGCCACGGGCGACCAGTCGGTTACCGGGTTGTCTTCGAGATCGAGATCAAGGGACGTTAGGCTTGTGCTGTATTGTGCGCCTTTTATTGTTATGTAATCCGGAATCGCAGTAGGCGTTGCGGGCGCGGGCGACGCCTCGGACGACGGCGACGCGTCCGGTTTGGCTTCGCTGCCACTCGTCGTAGGCGCAGTTGATTTCTTGCCGCACGCGAACAGCGACGCGGCGAGCGTCAGCGCGAGAATAAATGCGGCTATCTTTTTCATTGCGGTTTCACCTTATTTTATCCGCGCTTCACGCGCGTAACTTTGAGCCGCTCCATTGCCCGCGAGAGCGCGATCCGCGACTGCTGATACTCGGCGATACTGCGCTTCTGCCGCAGCCGTTCCTCGGCGCGGAGCTTCGCTTCCTCGGCTCGGTGTTCGTCGATTTCCTCCGGCCACTCGCAGGTTTGCAGGAACAGCAGCACCTTGTCGCGGCGCACCTCGATAAAGCCCTCCGACGCGAACGCTTCGCGCCATTCTCCGTCCTGCCGGATTCGCAAATCGCATATCGCGACCGGCGCGACCATAGGCATATGCTCCGCGAGTATGGTCACGCTGCCGTCGGACAGCATAAGCGACGCGGCTTCAACGCTGCCGGAGAAGAACTCACGCTCCGGCGTAAGCACTTTAAGCTCAAATGTTTTCATAAATGCACCTTATCGCTAAATGTCAAGTGCCGGGCAGAATCGGAGCTGCGCCGGATACGCGCTTTTTCCGCGAAAAGCGCGTCCTGTGTTCTCGGCGTCCCTGCATTCCTCGGCGGCTGGAGGCTCCGTCTGCCGGGCGGTTATAAAGTTTTTGCCTTTTCCATTGCCTCGTCGATGTCACCGACCATAAAGAACGCGGACTCCGGAACGCTGTCGCACTCGCCGGACAGAATCGTCTCGAACGAGCGAACCGTGTCCTCGAGCTTGACAAAACGCCCCTCTTTGCCGGTAAACGTCTCCGCGACGGCGAACGGCTGCGACAGAAACTGCTGTATTCTCCGCGCGCGGTAGACCGTTCTGCGGTCGTCCTCGGAAAGCTCCTCCATACCGAGTATCGCGATGATGTCGCGCAGCTCGCGGTAGCGGTTCAGGCACTGCGTAACGCCGGAAGCGACGTCGTAATGCCGCTGCCCGACCGTCGAGGCGGTCAGTATGCGCGAGTTCGATTCGAGCGGGCTGACCGCCGGGTACACGCCGATTTCCGCGACGGAGCGCGACAGCACGGTCGTCGCGTCGAGGTGCGTGAATATCGTCGCCGGCGCGGGGTCGGTGAGGTCGTCCGCCGGGACGTATATCGCCTGCACCGAGGTTATCGAACCGCTCGTCGTCGAGACTATGCGCTCCTCGAGCGCGCCGATTTCCTGCGCGAGCGTCGGCTGATAACCGACCGCGCTCGGCATACGCCCGAGCAGCGCGGAAACCTCGTTGCCCGCCTGAACGTAACGGAAAATGTTGTCGATAAATAACAGTACGTCGCGCTTCATCACGTCGCGGAAGTACTCCGCTATCGTAAGTCCGGTAAGCCCGACGCGCATACGCGAGCCGGGCGGTTCGTTCATCTGCCCGAACACGAGCGCGGTTTTCGAGATTGCGCCGGACGCGCGCATATCCGCGATAAGCTCCGTACCCTCGCGCGAACGCTCGCCGACTCCGGCAAACACGCTGTACCCGCCGTGCATCGTCGCTATGTTGTAGATAAGCTCCATTATCAGCGTTGTTTTACCGACTCCGGCTCCGCCGAAAAGTCCGATTTTGCCGCCTTTGGAGTACGGCGTGAGCAAATCTATGACCTTGATTCCGGTTTCGAGAAATTCCGTCTGCGGCGTGAGCTGCGTGAACTTCGGCGCGGCGCGGTGTATGTCCCATACCGCGTCGTGTTCAACGTCGCCCAGCCCGTCAATCGGTCTGCCGAGCACGTCGAGCACGCGTCCGAGTACGCCCTGCCCCACCGGCGTCTGAATACAGCGTCCGGTGTTAGTGACGACGGTGTTCGCCGCAAGCCCGTCCGTCGCTTCGAGCGCGATACAGCGCACCACGCCCGGCTCCACGTTCGACGCGACTTCCATATGTCTGCCGTCCGCCGTGACGAGCAGGTCGTTAATCTGCGGTTCATCCGCCGCGGACGCGAAGCGCACGTCAAGCACCGGACCCGCGACGCGTATGAGAATACCGGAAGCGTCTCTCCGGACGCTCCCGCGCTGACGCGACTGCGCGATACGCGCCGCGCCGCCTGAATTATCTGTATCTGACATCTGACCTCCGCGCCCGCCGTCCGCGAGCTGAATTACAAATTTTGAGAACACCGTAGTATTGCCGCAGTTGCGCCGGCAGAAATTTCGGCAAAGCCGCGTCTCGCAAGCGGCGTTTTGCCGGAACTTAAGCGTCGGGAGGGCTTTCTCACCCCGCAAAGTCTGCGGACTTCGCGGGGACCCCGATTGCCCGACCGGGCGGTTATGTTACGGGATATTCATCGGGCGCGACTTCGACTGTAAAATCTCCGCCGCGCCGGTGATTTCCGCGATTTCGTTCGTAATCGCGCTCTGCCGCGCGAGATTGTACTGCAACTGCAAACCTTTAAGCATATCCCCCGCATTGTCGGTGGACGCGTGCATAGCGTTCATTCGGGCGTAGTGTTCTCCGGCGTATGCCTGCACCATAACGCCGAATACGAGTCCGATAAGAAACTGCGGCACGAGCCGGTCGAACACGGACTTTCTGTCCGGCAGATACTCCATTTCCGATACGCCGCCCGGCTCGTAGTAGCGGCTGTCGCCGAGCTCGCTCTCCTCGTCGTAGTCCTCGAGTCTAATCGGAAGCAGCCGAAGCTGAACCGGTCTGCCTTTCGTCGCTCCGTAAAACGCGGTGTGTACGATAACAATTTCGTCCGTAAGGTTGTTTTCATAAAGCTGCATAAGGTCGTGCGTGACCCGCCTCGCGGACTTCATCGTCGGATCCTGCACGATACCGAGCATCGTAATGTCCGGAGTCCGTCCGAGTCTGCGGAAGTAATCCTCGGCGACGTTTCCGACGGTAATCAGCGAGCTGTCCGGCACCTCGCGCAGAACCTCCTCCGCGAGCCGCAGTACAAGCGAGTTGTACGAGCCGCAGAGACCCTTATCGCCCGAGATGACTACGACCGTCCGTCTCGGATTTTCGCGTACGGTCAGATACGGGTGCATCGACACGTCGTCGGCTTCCTTTGCCGACTCGAGAATGTTATGCATCGCCTGTCTTATATAGCTGTAGTATTTTTTGTTGTACTCAATGTGCGCCATAACGCGCCGCATACGGTTCGACGACACCATTTCCATCGCGCCGGTGATTTTCATCGTCTGCTCGACGGCGGCGATTCTGTGCCGCAGTTCATTCGTGCCCGCCATTACGCGCCGCCCCGCGAATCCGCGGTCTTCGCTTCCTCCGCGTGAAACGCGGAGAAGCACCTGACCAAATCCTCGCGGTCAAAGTCCTCGAGCTTGCCCGCGCCGTCAATACTGCGCATAACAATCGGCGCGTTCGTCCGCACAAAAAGCAGCAGTCTGACGACCGCTTCGCGGATTTCGCGTTTCGGGTATTTCGCGAAAACGCCTTCCGACGACGCGAGCAGCAGACAAATCTGCTCCGACAGGCTGTACATTCGCTGTTCCGACTGTTTCAGCAGTTCCATAAGAGCTTCGCCGACGCGCAGCATTTCCGCGGTCGCCGAGTCGATGTCCGCTCCGAACTGCGCGAACACCGCCATATCGCGGTACCGCGCGACCTCGAGCCGGAGCGAGCCGGAAACGGCTTTCATCGCCTTTGACTGCGCGGCGCGTCCGACGCGGGAAACCGAAAGCCCGACGTTGACGGCGGGACGCTGTCCCGCGGAAAACAGCTCGGACTCGAGATAAATCTGTCCGTCCGTAATCGAGATTACGTTCGTCGGAATGTACGCCGAAACGTCCGCCGCCATCGTCTCGACTATCGGAATCGCGGTGAGACTGCCGCCGCCGAGTTCCGGAGCGAGCCGCGCGGCGCGCTCAAGCAGGCGCGAGTGCAGATAAAAAACGTCGCCGGGGTACGCTTCGCGTCCGGACGGACGGCGCAGCAGCAGCGACAGTGTGCGGTATGCCTGCGCGTGCTTCGACAAATCGTCGTAGACAATCAGAGCGTCGCGTCCGGCGTACATAAATTCCTCGGCTATGGCGCAGGCGGCGTAAGGCGCGATATACTGCATCGCGGCGGATGTGCTCGCGGACGCGGAGACGATTACCGTATACTTCATCGCGCCGCTGTCCGACAGCTTCCGCGCAAGCGCGGCGACCGTACTCTGCTTCTGTCCGATTGCGCAGTATACGCAGAGTACGCCGGTGTCTTTTTGGCTCAGTATCGCGGAAACCGCGAGCGCGGTCTTGCCGGTCTGCCGGTCGCCGATTATAAGCTCCCGCTGTCCGCGCCCGATCGGAATCATACTGTCTATCGCGAGAACGCCGGTTTCAAGCGGCGTATCGACCGGCGCGCGCTGCATAATATTCGGGGCTTTCGCTTCGACCGGACGCGTTTTCCTGACTTTAAGCTCCGCGCCGTCAAGCGCGCGCCCGAGCGGATCCACGACGCGCCCGATAAGCTCGGTTCCGACCGGCACCTCCGCGACGCGTCCGGTCGGGTGAACGACGCTTGACGTCGAAACCGCGCCGTCGATAACCGCCGCGCCGACTCCGGTTTCGTCGAGGTCGAGCGTTATGCCGACGGCTCCGCCGTCGAAGTCGAGCAGCTCGCCGTACTTCGCGCCGGTGAGCCCGCGGATTTTCGCGATGCCGTCCGAAAAGCTCGTGACCTCGCCGTAATCGTACACGCGCGCGCCCGCAGCCGCCGTCGCGGCGCGTTTGCGGAGTATGCTGCCGACAGTCTGAAACGAGGACGCGGCGGGGTCGGACGACTCCGCGTCGTCCTCGCCGAGGGCGTCGGAGAGGTCGTGCAGTTTCGTCGAAAAGCTCGCGTCGTAGACCTTGCCGTCAACGATAGCGATGAAGCCTCCGGTGATTTTCGGGTCTTCGACAAGCTCGAAATCAAAGTCGCGCCCGAGCTTTTTTGAAAAGCCCCGGCGCACGGCTTCGATTCCCGCTGTATTCGCCGCGTCCGCGACTATGAGTATGGGTTTTGACAAGATAGTACCTCTCGGCAATTAACAGTTAAGCGGCGGCAGCCGTGGCTTTTGCCGCTATTCCTTGCCGTCGTCGAAGAAATTCGCGGCGGCAAGCAGGTCGTCGTTCGCGGAGACTTCGCGCTTCAGGACGCGCGACGCAAGCTCCCCCGCGAGCGCGGAAATATCGTGCCGCGCCGCTTCGACCGCGCGGCGGCGTTCTTCCTCGATGCGCTCCCGCGCGCCGTCGAGCATTTTCTCCGCCTGCTCCTTGGCGGATTCGAGAAGCAGGTTGGACTGCTCGGTCGCGCGCTGCTGACTCTCGCGCAGAATGTCGCGGCCCTCGGCTTCGAGTCCCTCGATTTTTGCGGCGTAGTCCCCTCGGAGCGTCTCGGCTTCCGCACGCACAGCCGCCGCGTCGTCAAGTTCCTTGCGGACGCGGTCCGCCCGCGCCGCGAGGAACTTGTTAACCGGCTTCCACAGTATCCGGCGGAGCAGAAAATACAGCACCGCGACGTTGATGACGTGGAGCAGAATATCTTGCGGTTGTAAGTCCATAGTAACTGCCTTTCAGAAGCGGAATCAGCCCTTGGTGAACAGCATTATAAGTCCCGTCACGAAGCCGTAAATCGCGCAGGATTCGGTCAGCGCGAAGCCGAGCAGCATAATCGCGTTGATTTTGCCGGAAGCCTCCGGCTGGCGGGCGACCGCGTCCACCGCTTTGCCCGTAGAGAAGCCCATTGAAATCGCCGCCGCGACGCACGCGAGCAGACAGATTCCGACCGCTATATAAACCATTTTTTCGTCCTCCGGTAATTTATTCGTCCGGTCGGGCAAGCCCTCCCGTCGCTTATGTTTCGGCAAAACGCCGCGCCCGAACTCCGCGTCCGCAGACGCATACCGTGCCGCGAAGCGGCACTCCGTAATTCTTAATTCTTAATCCGCACGGCAAGCCGTGCGCCGCCGCGCGCTATTCCACGGCTTCGCGAATGAACGTAAGCGTCAGCGTCACGAAGATAAACGCCTGCAACAGCGGCTCGAATACATTGAAAAAGAGCCCGAGAACGCCGGGTATGCCGACCGCGTTATAGCCGAGCGCGGCGTAAATCAAATCCATAATCACGAGTCCGCCGAGCATATTTCCGAAAAGCCGGCAGGCGAGCGATATGGGAATCGCGAACTCCGTGACCACCTTAATCGGGAACACAATCGCGACCGGCTCCGCAAGCGATTTTAGCCGTCCGGCAACGCCTTTTTTCTTTACGCCGTACCAGTTGATGATGAAAAACGTCAGCATACTGAGCGCGAACGTAAACGTAATGTCCGACGCGGGGGTGCGGAAGCCGAAAGCCTCGAGCGCAGCGCATCCGACGAGCATAGCGGCGACGGCGAAAATGTAGCTTCCCATAACCTCGCCGAGTCCGTGCACCGTCGAATTCATATAGCCGAGAATCTGTTCGGCAATCGTTTCGAGTATGTTCTGCGGCGTTTTCGGAATGTCGCTCAGCTTCCGCAGTACGGTGAACCTCAGAATAACCGCAATCACGACGAGTGCCGCCATAACGTACCACGAGTTGATGACCGTCTCCGAGATTCCGATTCCGAATACGCTTATCGGATGCTTCGCCCAGAGGTCGATTTCAAAGTGAAAGCCGCTCTCTTTCACCGGCTCGGACGGCGCGAACGCAATCGCTATAGCCCGCGTGACGGCGACGTACAGTCCTATGACAATCAGCGCGGTCGCGAAACCGCGGTAACGGCGGTGCAGCTTCGTCGGGTCTGCGCGGTAACGCCTGTCCGCGCCGCGCCTCCACAGGAAACCGAGTACGGCGAGGGCGGCGAACACCGCAAGCAGTATGTAGTTAAGAGTCATCAGTCACCCTCTCCGTAGCCTCATAAACAGCGCGATTCCGCCGAGCGCAATCAGTCCTCCCGCGACGGAACCCGTCCAGACGAGCGCGGGAAGCAGGAGCAGCGCGATAAGCGTAAACGCGGCGAGCGGCAGAAACAGGAACGCAATCAGCAGCAACACACCGCCGCCGGTCAGCTTTCCCGACGTGACGGCGAGACAGTAGCGGGATAAGAGCGCAAGCTCCGCCGCGCCGATTACAAGCCCGCATATGATTCCGAGGACAATATACATAAGCGTATTCTACTCCTTCCTTCTCCAAAATGCAACAGCTTTTTTACCTATAAAACCGCGCGCGCTTTTTGGGATTATTTGTTTATTTTTATATTTACCCGGATATTCCGCCGCCGGTCCGGTTCTCAGCCGCCGCGCGCTTCCGTTTTGTCATTTGTTACCAGTTATTCCCGGTTCTGTTACCGAAATGTAATAACTTTGTTACCAAATTGTTCCTTGTATTTTGTCTGATAGTGTGATATTATGCAAACAATATCAGAAACGGAGGAACAAGACAATGCTTGAAAACAGTCCGCCGGAGCACTTAACCGCCTGACGGCGTCCGCGGTGCGGGGTATAAATTGTTCGGACGCAAAACAATAACGCGGCGACACGCCGCAAAGAAAGGTTAAAAACGAGGATTCAATTATGAGCGTCAGTGCGCTTAGCTTCAGTTCGCTTGAAGGCATTGTCGGAAATCCGGACAGCCTTCTCGAGAATTACGGCATACACGTCGTCGAACCGCAGGGGCTTGAGATTCGCCTGTACCACCTGATGCCGAAAACCCACGAGACTCCCGGGCGGCTCGGCTGGCTCGTCGCGTACAGCATAAGCGCGCAGGTGCTGAGTAAAGCAAACGGCGGCGGAGTATCCGAGATAACCGTACCGGCGGAGGACGGAACCCCGACAAAGGCGTTTGCGCCGTCCGGGAAGTACCGTTACGAGCTTGTGTACCCGGGAGAGGACGGCAAGGAGAAAGTCGAACATTTCGAGTTCGACGGTTCCGTTCCGGCTCTGATAGAGGGTACCGTTACAGCTTGCGAAGACCTGCCGTTCACGCCGTATTTCCGAATCGGCTGAAATAATAAAACACACAGCCTCCCGGACGCGGTTTGCGCCCGGGAGGCTTCGCGCTACATACAGAACCGGTGCTTTCCGATTACGAGCAGCAGTGGGCGCGACCATATCCACGCGCTCGTCGCGGTCGCCGGATTGAAGTAATATATCGCGCCGCCGGACGGGTCGGAGCCGTTTATCGCCTCGCGCGCCGCCTGATACGCGCTGTCCGCGACCGGCTGGTTGAACTGTCCGTCGTCCACGCAGGTGAACGCGTTCTTCTGATAGATAACGCCGGACATCGTGTTCGGAAACGACGGGTGCTTGACTCGGTTCAGCACGACCGCGCCGACGGCGACCTGTCCGCGGTAAGGCTCTCCGCGCGCTTCCGCGCTGATAAGCCTCGCGAGCAGGTTCACGTCGCCGGAATATGCGGTAGCCGCGCCGCCCGACGACGACGCAATCCCCATTTTCGACAGCGTCGCGGGACCCGCGGCTCCGTCCGCCGTAAGTCCGTTCTTCTTTTGGAACGCCTTGACCGCGGCTTCGGTTTTCGATCCGAAAACGCCGTCAACCGTGCCGGTGAGGTACCCCCACTGCTTGAGCTTCGTCTGTATCTGCTTGACGACGCTGCCGGTCGAACCGCGGCGGTACGTCGCCGCCTCGGCGCGCGTCTGCGCGACAAATATAAACGCGAGATTCAGCGCGAATATCACCGCGAGCATAGCCGCGAGTTTTTTCTTGTTTGCCAATGTAAACCCCTCCAGTCAGCCGCCCGGCAAAACGCCGGTACGCGTAATACTTTGCCGCAACGCCTTGTCCCGCGGCAGAGCCGCCGGGGAACGCCGCCGCAACTTTGTTTCTATTTTACGGCGGTACGGTCAGGATATGCGCGGTAAGTTAAGGCAACAAAAAATCCCCCGGCGCAAGCCGGGGGATTCGCGTCTGATACCGTGATACCGCGCAGTTATTTTACGGCGTTTACTTCGTCCGTGATTTTCGCGGTAAACTCCGCGAGCGTAACCGCGCCCTCGTCGCCGCCCTCGCGCGTACGCACCGCGACGAGTCCGGCTTCGACCTCCTTGTCGCCGAGCACCAGCATATACGGGATTTTTTGAAGCTGCGCCTCTCGGATTTTGTATCCGATTTTCTCGTTGCGCAGGTCGGTTTCGGCGCGGAAACCGCTCTGTTCGAGCTGCTCTGCGACTTGCTTCGCGTAGTCGCGCGCGCGGTCGGTTATCGGCAGAACCGTCACCTGAACCGGCGCGAGCCACAGCGGGAACGCGCCCGCGTAATGCTCGGTGAGTATCCCGATGAACCGCTCGATACTGCCGAACACCGTACGGTGAATCATAACGGGGCGGTGCTTTTCGCCGTCGGCGCCGACGTATTCAAGCTCAAAGCGTTCCGGCATCTGGAAGTCGAGCTGGAGCGTCGCGCACTGCCACGCGCGCCCGATGCTGTCAATTAGATGAAAGTCGATTTTCGGTCCGTAAAACGCGCCGTCGCCGGGGTTGAGCCGGTATTCGGTATTCTTCTCAATGAGCGCGTCCTCGAGAGCTTTCTCGGCGGCGTTCCAAGTCTCAATCTCTCCCATAAAGTCGTCCGGGCGCGTGGACAGCTCGACGCGGTACTCGAACCCGAACACATTATATATGCTGTCCACAAGGTCGATAACCCCGGCGATTTCCGCCGGAATCTGCTCCGGAGTCATATAGAGGTGCGCGTCGTCCTGCGTGAAACATCGCACGCGCATAAGTCCGTGCAGCGCGCCGGAAAGCTCGTGCCGGTGGACTACGCCCATTTCCGCCATACGGACGGGAAGTTCCTTATAGCTCCACATTTTGCGCTTATATGCGAGCATACCGCCCGGGCAGTTCATCGGCTTGATTGCGTAGTCGCCGTCGTCGATTTTCGTGAAATACATATTGTCTTTGTAGTGGTCCCAGTGTCCCGAACGGTGCCACAGCTCTTCGTTGAGAATAAGCGGCGTACGGATTTCCTCGTACCCCGCCGCGCGGTGCCGCCGCCGCCAGAACGATTCAAGCTCGTTGCGGAGCACCATACCTTTCGGGAAGAAGAACGGAAAACCGGGTCCTTCGTCATACAGCGCGAAGAGGTCAAGCTCGCGCCCCAACTTGCGGTGGTCGCGTTTTTTTGCTTCCTCGAGACGCGCCAGATGCGCGTCAAGCTCCTCCTTCGACGGGAAGCACGTCCCGTATATACGCTGAAGCATTTTGTTGTTTGAGTCACCGCGCCAGTACGCGCCGGTCGCCGACGTGAGCTTGAACGCGTTGTGTTTAATCCGTCCCGTCGAATCGACGTGCGGTCCGGCGCACAGGTCGGTGAACTCACCCTGACGGTAGAACGATATGACCGCGTCCTCCGGCAGTCCGAGAATAAGCTCGACTTTGTACGGCTCGCCGCGTTCCCGCATAAGCGTGACCGCGTCCGCGCGGGACAGCTCGAACCGCTCGAGCGGCAGCTTTTCCCTGGTTATTTTGCGCATCTCGGCTTCGAGAGCGTCCAAATCCTCCGGCGTGAACGGTTTTTCGGCGTCGAAGTCATAGTAAAAGCCGTCGTCAATCGCGGGACCTATAGTGAGCTTCGTCGCCGGAAACAACCGCTTCACCGCCTGCGCGAGAATATGACTCGCCGTGTGGCGGTAGGATTTTTTGTATTCGGGGTTTTCAAACGTGAACTGATTGTCGGACATATTGAGTCGTCTCCTTTTTCTGAACCGCCCGGCGGTTTTCGGATTATACCACACGCGCGGCGGTTTGTCAAACGTCGAAACGCGACTGTTTTTAGCGCGGCACTTGCCATTCTCCGCGGATTGTGATAAAATAGCGCGGTACGCACTCCGCCCCGCGCGGAGCACCGCCGCCGCCGCGTTCCCCGCGCCGGCGCGCGGAACGGCGGCTGCGTTTCTGAAACGCCCGCAAGCTGCGGATTCACTTTCGGAATTCAGCAAACCAAATCAGGGAAGGAAGTATATAGAATGGAACAAAACTTAACAAACCTGCGGCTCGCCGTGCTTATCGACGCGGAAAACGTGCCGCACGGAAGCATCAAGAGCATTATGGAGGAGGTCGCCATATACGGCACCCCGACAATCAAGAGAATCTACGGCGACTGGACGAGTCCGTATGTGTCCGGCTGGAAGAACTCGCTGCTCGAAAACGCGATTACCCCGATTCAGCAGTACAGCTATACGCAGGGCAAAAACTCGTCCGACTCCGCGATGATAATCGACGCGATGGACGTACTCTACACCGACAAGACGGACGGCTTCGTCATCGTCTCTTCGGACTCCGACTTTACGCGGCTCGTTATCCGCCTGCGCGAGTCGGGGCAGCGCGTCATCGGTATCGGCGAGAAGAAAACCCCGCCGGCGTTCGTCGCCGCCTGCGACAAGTTCACTTATATCGAGGTTATCAGAGCGGCTTACGGCGAGGCGGCGAAAGCCGCGGCTCCGCGACCGGCTCCGGTCGAACCGGACGCGGAACACATACCGCCCGAACCGCACAATATCGTCACGGTCATTCAGACTACCGGCAGGATGAAAGTTCCCGAGGATATAGAACAGCTTATCGCGGACTCCGTCGCCGACCTCACAGACGACGAGGACGGCGTGTTTATGGGCGAACTCGGCAACCTTATGCGCCGCAAAAGACCGGATTTCGACAGCCGCAGTTTCGGCTATAACTCGCTGTCCGCGCTTATCAAGTCGGTAGACCGCTTCGTTATAGACTTCCGCCAGACCTCCGACCCGAACATCAAGCACCCCTACGTCAAGGATAAGCTCGCCGTCGCGACCGGCGAATAATGCGCGGTTTATTCAGGAAGCGCGGCTGCGGGCTGTTTTCGCTGCTGTTTTTCGTCTGCGTGATTATCGTCGTCATTCTGCTTTACGACAGCAACACGCGCATCGTGACGCAGGAGTACGAGATACTGCACGGGGACATACCCGTCAGCTTTGACGGGTACCGTATCGTTCTGCTCTCCGACCTGCACAACAAGGAGTTCGGCAAAGACAACGCGAAGCTCGTCGAGGAGGTTCGCAAAGCGCAGCCGAACATAATCGCGTTCACGGGCGACATAGTCGAGGGCGACGGTCACATCGGGACGGCGGTCACGCTTATGCGCCGGCTCGTTGAAATCGCGCCGGTGTACTACGTCACCGGGAACCACGAATGGGCGACGACCGAAGCGCGCGAACTGATTGCCGCGCTGCGCGACGCCGGCGTTACCGTCCTGCGCTCGCAGTACGAAACGATAACGGTCGGCGACGAATCAATCACGCTCGTCGGACTCGAGGACGCGAACGGTCCCGCGGACTCGAAGCCGTACGAAGACGTTTTCGCCGGACTGCCCGAAGCCGCGAAAGACGGTTTTATCGTGACGCTCGTACACCGCAACCACCTCGGGGACACGCTCGCGCCGCTCGGCTCCGACCTGATACTCTGCGGACACGGTCACGGCGGCACGGTGCGGCTTCCGTTCACAGACGGACTCGTTGACCACAGCGGCTTTTTCCCGACGCACACGAACGGATTGTACCCGCTCGGCGGCGGCGGCGAAACGTCGTGGCTGCTCGTGTCGCGCGGACTCGGCAACGCGTACCACGTCCCGCGGCTGCTGAACAATCCGCACGTCGCCGTCGCGGTACTGCGAAGCGGAAAGTAGAATCTCCGCCGGACTGTAACACATTATCCGCGCCTCACATAGAATGAGATAACATATTTCTACGGGAGGCGGCATTGTGGACGACCAAAAACGCGAAACTGACATTGACGATATGATTTTCGGCGAGGACGCGGAAAACTGCCGGCGTGAAGAGCCGCCGAACCACAGCGAACGGTAGCGCGGGACGCATTTCGCCGCGGGCGCGGGGTTGGGTTTCGCACTCTGCGGAGTGCGGGACGTT
>JAITNK010000078.1 GCA_031290515.1 Oscillospiraceae bacterium | reverse complement strand
CGCTTCGCCGTCGGAGCCGTCCGCGTCGCCGTCCGACAGTACGCATACCGCCGAGCCGTCTCCTGCGGAAGAACCGATACCCGTCGAAGTCGGCGGACGTCTCGTGCTCGGCGAGTATAGCGGCGAACCGATAGAGTGGCGGATACTCGATATTGCGGACGGCAAGGCACTCGTGATTTCGGAGGAAGTGCTGACGGTGCGTATGTATAACGGCGACTTCGCGGACACGAACGGCGACGGATACGTCGATCAGCGCGAGGTTGACGCGGCGGGCGGCTACGAAGCGTTCGGCTGCACCTGGGAGACAAGCGACATACGGAGCTGGCTGAACGACGATTTTTACGACTCTTCGTTTACTGCCGCGGAGCGCAGCGAAATCGTGCAGACGACGATCACAAATCCGGACAACTTAATGTACGGTACGCCGGGCGGAAACGACACGAACGACAACGTGTTTCTGCTTAGTGTTGACGAAGCGAAAAATTACTTCAGCAACGCCGCAGACCGCGTTGCATATTACCGCGTTGCAGAGTCTGTGGCTTGGTTCTGGCTCCGGTCGCCCGGCTACTACGACTACTTCGCCGCGGGTGTCGGCGACTTCGGCTACGTCGTCGACAGCCTCAACGGCGTCTACGGCATCAGCGGCGTTCGCCCCGCGATGTGGGTGACGCTGTAGTATGCCGTTCATAACCGTCGAAAACCTTGAATACGCCTACCCCGCGCACGAGGACGGCGGCGAAGCGTTCACCGCGCTGCGCGGCGTTTCGCTCTCCGTGGAAGAGGGCGAGTTCGTCGCCGTGCTCGGTCACAACGGCAGCGGGAAAAGTACGCTCGCCCGCTGTCTCAACGCGACGCTTACGCCTACGGCGGGGCGCGTCTCCGTCGGCGGACTCGACGCGTCGGACGAGGCGAATACGTTTGAAATCCGGCGGCTCGTCGGTATGGTGTTTCAGAACCCCGACAACCAAATCGTCGCCTCCGTCGTCGAGGAAGACGTTGCGTTCGCGCCGGAAAACCTCGGCGTTCCGCCGCCGGAAATCCGCCGCCGCGTTGACGCCGCGCTCCGTACCGTCGGTATGTACGAGTACCGCGAACACGCGCCGCACCTTCTCTCCGGCGGGCAGAAGCAGCGCGTCGCAATCGCCGGAGTGCTCGCAATGGCTCCGCGCTGTATCGTGTTCGACGAGCCGACGGCGATGCTCGACCCGCGCGGGCGCGAGGACGTTATCGGTATTATCCGCAAGCTGCGCGACGAGAACGGCGTTACAATCGTTCTGATAACGCACCATATGGACGAAACGCTCGGCTGCGACCGCGTTTACGTTATGAACGGCGGCAAAATCGAGGTCTCCGGCACGCCGTCCGAGGTTTTCACGCAGGTGGAGCGGCTCCGGTCAATCGGAATCGACGCGCCGGAAACCGTCTCCCTGCTGTACGGGCTTCGGCTCGCCGGGGTTGACGTGCCGCTCTCCGCGCTCACTCCGGACGAGTGCGCCGCCGCCGTCGCGGACGCTTACGGGAAGCGCGTTTCCCCCGCGGACAGCGCAGATTAAAATACAGCGGAGCCGCGCCGGCTCCGACGGAGTGTTATGCCGGCAGTACAAGCAGAAAATATCTCATATGTTTACTCCGCCGGAACGCCGTTTGAGCGTCCCGCGCTGCGCGGGGTCAGCTTTGCCTGCGAAAAGGGCGAGTACGTCGGTATAATCGGACACACCGGTTCCGGGAAATCGACGTTCGTGCAGCAGCTTAACGGACTTCTCACGCCGTCGGAGGGGCGCGTTCTCGTCGGCGGCGTCGATATACGGTCGTCGAAAGCCGCGTTGCGCGAGGCGCGGTTCCGCGTCGGACTCGTGTTCCAGTTTCCGGAGTATCAGCTTTTCGAGGAAACCGTCTACCGCGACATATCGTTCGGTCCCCGCAATATGGGTCTGCCGGCGGACGAGATTGACGAGCGGGTGCGCGAAGCCGCGGTTTTCGCCGGACTGTCCGAAGCGGAACTCGGGAAGTCGCCGTTCGAGCTGTCCGGCGGGCAGAAACGCCGCGCCGCAATCGCCGGAGTAATCGCTATGCGCCCGGAGGTGCTGATTCTCGACGAGCCGACCGCGGGACTCGACCCCGCCGGGCGCGACTCGCTTCTCGCAAACATCGACGGATACCGGGACAGGCAGGGCGCCGCCGTCATAATCGTCACGCACAGTATGGAGGAAGCCGCGCGCCGCGCCGACAGGCTCGTCGTCTTTATGGACGGTCTCGTCGCGCTTGAGGGCACTCCGTCCGAAGTTTTCAGACACGCCGCCGCGTTGCGCGAAATGGGACTCGCGCTCCCCGCCGCGGCGCAAATCGCGGGTAAGCTGAAAGCGCGCGGCGTACCTCTGCCGGACGGGCTGTATACGTCCGCGGCTCTGCGCGACGCGCTCGTCGGACTGTTAGGCGGCTCATATGCTTCGTGACATAACCCTCGGGCAGTACTTCCCGGGCAATACGATAGTACACAGGCTCGACCCGAGGACGAAGCTCGCGCTGACCGTCTGCTATATGGTCGCGCTGTTCGCGGCGAGAACCTGGTCGGGATACGCGTTTATGCTCGCCGTACTGATAAGCGCGGTCGCGGCTTCGCGCATTAACGGCAAAACCCTGCTGAAATCGCTGAAACCGATTCTGTTCATCATTATTTTTACGGTTGTGCTGAACGTCTTTTTCACGGCGGGGGACGACGTGCTCGCGCATTTCTGGATTTTCAAAATCACGAAGCAGGGCTTGGTCGGCGCGGCGCAGATGATGCTGCGGCTCACAATGCTTATCGCGGGTACGTTTCTGCTCACCTACACGACGTCGCCGCTCGCGCTTACGGACGGGATAGAGAGTATTCTGAAGCCGCTCGCGAAGATTCATTTTCCCGCGCACGTTCTCGCGATGATGATGAGCATAGCCCTGCGCTTTATTCCGACGCTTATCGAGGAGACCGACAAGATTATGTCCGCACAGAAAGCCCGCGGCGCGGATTTCGAGTCCGGCGGACTCGTCAAGCGCGCGAAAGCTCTGCTTCCGATACTCGTGCCGCTGTTTGTGAGCGCGTTCCGCCGCGCGGACGAGCTTGCCGAGGCGATGGAGAGCCGCTGTTACCGCGGCGGCGAGGGACGCACGCGAATGAAAACGCTCGTAATGCGTCCGCGCGACTGGGTCGCGCTCGCAGCCGGAGCCGCGGTCATCTCCGCGGTGTACGCGCTGTTCCGCAGACTGCCGTGAGAAATATCGCGGTGAAGCTGTCGTACGACGGCGCGGCGTATCACGGCTGGCAGACGCAGCGCGGCGAGGTCACGGTACAGCAGACGCTTGAGCGCGCGGCGGAGCGCGTACTCGGTCACGCCGTGAAAATCACCGGCTGCGGACGCACGGACGCGGGAGTCCACGCGCGAACCTACTGCGCCGGCTTCGAGACGGACGGCACGATTCCCGCGGAGCGGATTCCGTTCGCGCTTAACTCGTATCTCCCGCCGGACGTCTCGGTTTCGGACGCGGCCGACGCGCCGCCGGACTTCAACGCGATACTCTCCTGCGAGAAGAAGGAGTATACCTACCGCGTTGTCATAAGCCGCGTACGCGACCCGTTTTTGTCCTGCCGCGCGCACTTCGTCCCGCGCAGTCCCGACGCGGAGCGCATTGCGGCGGCGGCGAAAGCGTTCGCCGGGACTCACGATTTCGCCGCGGTGCGGAGCGTCGGCACGGAGACGCGGACTACGGTGCGCACGGTTTACTGGTGCGAAACTGAAACTTGCGGGAACGAGCTGCTCTTCCGCGTCTGCGCGGACGGCTTTCTCTACAATATGGCGCGCGCGATTGTCGGGACGCTGCTTTACGTCTCGGAGGGAAAGCTCGAACCGGAGGACGTTCCGGCGATTCTCGCCTCGCGCGACCGCAGGCTCGCGGGACCCACCGCGCCGCCCGGCGGACTGTATCTGACGCGGCTGTGGTATCCCGGTCCGGTCGGCGCGATGTTCGGCGGCGGTAAGGTCTCACTGAATTTTTAACGAAAGGCGGACGGAACTTGTCACAAATATCTGCAAGCGGCGGTAAGTTCCGCGTACCGCCCGAATACTCGCGGCTCGCCGCCGCGTCCCGGCTTGTCCGGTACGTTTCCGCGCCGCCGGCGCGCGCCGCGGCACTCGTGTTCGAGGGCGGTCCCTCCGCGCTGCAAGTCGCCGGTTCCGACGACTGCGTTACGGAGGTTACGCTCGGCGTTCTCGACGAATTCGGCTCGCGCGCGACGTTTCTGACGTACGGCTCGACTGCCGAAAACTATCCCGATATTGCCGGAAAGCCCGGCTCAAAGTACGCCCGCGGACGCAAATACGACCATTTGCCCGCGTTCGCGCTCGACGACCTGAGCGGCGCCGCGTCGCTCCCCGAAACATTGCGCCGAATATCGCGCGAGGGTCACGAACCGGCTAACGGCGGCTTCCGCGGCATAACCGCGTCGCGGAGACCGGGCTTCCGCGAGCGCGCCGCGTGGAAAACCGACGAAGAGGTTATGGCTGACCTCGTCCGGCTCGCAGACTTCGTTTTTGAAGCGACATACTTCGATATGCGCTTTGCGAGACCTCCGCACGACGTTGCGGTTCTGCCCGGCGGGCGTGATATTTTCCCGCTCTACGAGCAGCTGCGCTACCACTACCTTATGCCGTCGGCGGATCTCCGAGAGCTTGCGCCCGACGACGCGTTCCGCTTCGTCCGCGGCGCGCTCGAGCGCAATTCGGACGCGCTGTCCGGCGCGGTAATCTCGCTGTGCGACGGCGTAAACGAGCGCGGCGACATTATGACGGCTCCTCTGCTGCGTCAGCTTCTCGGACTCTTCGAGCGGTACGGCTACCGCGTCGTCTCCGCAGGCGAGCTGCTTGAGCGCAGCGCGTTCGAGGACGTTGCGAGCGGCGACGGGTGCTTTGAAGCCGCGCTCGCGCTCGACCGCGCCGGCTTCGCCGTGGGCTTTCGAGACAACCGGCTGTACCCCGACCGCGAGGTGACGCGAGCCGAACTGGGCTTGCTGTTCGCGGGGGACGACGTACTCCTCGCGGCTGTCGATACCCGCGGCGACGAAATCGCGCGTCCGAAAATGATTGCGGCGGCGGCGGGCAACCGGTTTTTGAAAGTTGCGAGCACGCCGAAGTCGTCGCGGCGGAGCGACTTGGTCGTCTGGCTCGCCGAGGTCGCGGCGGAGAACGGCTTGCTGTGACGCCGCGCGGCGGGGTTGGGTTTCGCACTCTGCGGAGTGCGGGACGTTTCGCCGCGTGGCAACTTGCGCCGCTTGCGAGCGGCGCGGTGCAAAGAGGGGGCGGCTCAAACGCCGCTCGCCCCCTCTCTGCACTCTCCCCTTGGCTTAAGGGGGACGGAAGCCGCGCTCACGCTGTTCGCGCAAGGTCGTTGCGGCGGGTAGCCGCACACTGCGCGGCGCGGTTGAATACTGCGAGCGCGTGGCAGTTTCAGGGGACGGCATTTCGGCACAGGCGCGTCACGCACCGCCGTTGTGCCGAAACTTTGAGCGACGGGAGGCTCTGCCGACCAAGCGGCTAATCCCGGGCTTCGCCCGACCAAGCGGCTAATCCCGGGCTTTGCCGACCAAGCGGCTAATAAAGCTTCGCCCGACCAAGCGGTTAATGCCGCGGCTAATCCTAAATAATTCACAATTTAGTGATTTCTTTTCTCCGAAAGAGTAATATAATAGACGGTAAGCATATGCCAAAAACAGTAAAAAACCGAAAAAGAGTCCTTTCCGCGAAGCGCGTCGCCTTCGGCTTGTTCGTTCTGCTCGTTGCCGGGCTTATCGCGGCGATAAAAATACTCGGCGGCGAATTCTCCGTCGTCGGCGCGGAGACCGCTCTCGCGCGGGTACTCGGCAGGGCGAAAACCGAGTTTACGCTGACAGACGGCTACGGCGAGGTGTTTTACGACTTCGGCGCGTCCTTTGTCTCCGCGGGCGGCACCGGCATTTCGGTTGTGAACGTCCGCGGCGAGGAGACCGACGCGGCGTCTTTCGCGCTTGACGAGCCGTCGGTTGCGTCGAACGGCAGGCTCGCGGTCGTGTACTCCGTCGGCGGATACAACGCGGCGTTCGCGGACTCGCGCGGAATCAGATACGTTCTCCGCACGGACGGCATTGTGCTTTCGGCGGCGGTCGGACGCGGCGGCGCGGCGGCGGTCGTCACCGGGGAGTCCGGCGGCTATAAGGGCGCGGTTCGCCTGTATAAGCTGCGCGGCGACACGCCGGAGCTTACGTTCGAGTGGTTTTCCGGCACGGACTATGTTTACCTCGCGGCGGTGTCCGACGACGGCAAGCGGTTCTGCGCCGTATCGCTCGGCGAGTCCGGCTCGCGGATTACGGCGTTTCAGACTACGTCGAGAACCCCGCAGTTTGAGGCGCGGTACCCGGAAGCCGTACTCGGCGCGTCGTATATGCGCGGCGATTTGATTTTTCTGCGGACGCGGTCGAAGCTGCTCTCGCTGTCCGAAAACGGAGAGCTTTCCGAGCTTTACGACTTCGGCTCCTCGGTACTCTCCGGCTACACGGCTTCGGACTCCGGTTTCGCGGCGTTCACGACCGAAACGGCGGCGGGCGTAACCGTGACTACGATTGACGAGCGCGGGGAAACGCACGCCGCGGAGGTTCCGGGCGCGTACGTCTCGGTTCGGTGCGCGGACGGGCGTATCGCGGTACTGACGGACGCGGCGGCGTACATCTTTTCCGACGACTCGCTGAAAAGCGTCCGGGAAATCACGGTTTCTCCCGGTTTCACGGACATATTTCCCCGCGGGCGCGGCTCCGCTATCGTGTTCGGCGGATTCGGCGCGGAAATCATAGGTTGACGGCGGCGGGTTCGGAGGTTATAATGTTCAATGATATATGGGCGGAGGTAGCTCGGTTTGGCTGTACTGATTGATATTCTGATTGTCGCGCTCATCGCGTACACCGGCTGGCGCGGCTGGAAAAACGGACTCGTGCGCGGAATCGTCGGATTCGCCGCGCTGTTGCTGTCCGTCGTTATCGCGAACGCTTCGGCAAAGGCGTTCGCGCCGGAGTTTTCGCAGATGTTCGAGCCGTTCGTCACCGGACTTGTCGATAAGCAGCTTGAATCCGTACTCGGCTACGACGACGCGGAGGTTCCCGCGGACGCTTCGGACGACGCGGAAGAAAGCGCGGACGGCGACGGCGCGGAAATCTCGGGCGAAGTCTCCCCCGAGCCGGAAGTCTCCGCGGAGGACGACGAGCCCGGCGACGGGGAACACGGCGAAACCTGGGTGCTCGCTAAGAAAACGCTCGAAAAGATTGGTCTGATTAAGCCCGCGGCGCAAAAGCTCGCGGACGCAATCGAGCGCGAAACGCTCGAAACCGGCTATAAGCTCGGGCGCGTCATAGCGCAGAAGCTGAGCAATCTGCTCGCGTATATCGCGGTTTTCGCGGTATCTTTCGTAATACTCGCAATCGCGAGTATGGTACTCGGCAACATAATCAACCTCGTTTTCTCTCTTCCGGGACTGAAGCTCGTTGACGGCGTCACCGGCGCGGCGTTCGGCGTGGTACACGGTATCCTGATAGTTCTCGTCGTCAGTATGCTGCTCCGGTATTTCGGAATACTGACCTCGGGACTCGTCGGAAAGACCGCGATACTCGAGTATATGGTCGCTCACAATCCCGTCGCGAACGCGCTCGGAGTATAGCTATGACGACTGCGAAAAAGAGGAATTCTCTGCCGAACATACTGTCGGGTTTCAGAATTTTTTTGGTTCCGGTGTTTTTTGCGTCATATTTCCTTGACGAAAGCTCCGTAAAGTGGTACGCTGTATGTGTGTACGCGCTCGCCGGCGTTACGGACTTCCTCGACGGCTTCATCGCAAGGCGGTACGGGATAGTCACGCGGCTCGGAAAAGTGCTTGACCCGCTCGGCGACAAGCTGATGACTGTGTCCGCGCTGCTGTGCATTACGATTGACCGCGTCATTCCGGTATGGGCTGTTCTTGTCGCTTTTATCAAGGAAGCAATGATGGGAATCGGCGGGCTCATAATTCACCGGAAGAAAGTGGATATACCGCCGTCCAACATTCTCGGCAAGATTTCCACCGTTGTGTTCGTCGTCGTCTGCCTGTGTCTTATGCTTTTCCCCGCGATTCCGGCGAGGTACGCCGCAGCTATGGTTTTCATCGCAATCGCAATTATGTTTATGGCGCTCGGCAGTTATGTGCTGCTGTTCATCTATGTGGTAAGCCGACGGAAGAAGGCGGAACCGCGACAAAAGGAGGGCTGAATATGCCGCCCGTGTGCTCACGATGCAAGAAAAATCCGCCCGTTATAATCTTCACCGACCAGTCGCACAACCAGGTTCAGGGTCTGTGCTTTAAGTGCGCCCGGGAACTTAAGCTGGAGCCGTTCGAGGACATTCTGAAGAAAACGGGAATTACGGACGAGGATCTCGACAATATTTCCCAGGAAATTATGGGAATGTTTTCGGGAGAGGAAAACGCGCTCGCGGAAATCGACGACTCGGACGAGGGGCGCACGACGACGTTCCCGTTCATCGACCGTCTCTTTTCCGCGCCGCAGGACAAAACTCAGCAGCCCCCCGCCGCGCCTCCCGCCCCGCGCGACCGCGCGCCGGGACCCTGGGGTTTGCCGTTCAACCAGCCGGAACCGCCGGAGCGCGAGCGCGAAGGAGGTCGCGGCGAGAACCGCGGCAAAAAGAAATTTCTCGAGAGTTACTGTATCTCGCTTACCGGACGCGCGAAAAACGGCAAGCTCGACCGTATGGTCGGGCGCGAGTCCGAGACGGAGCGCGTCGTCCAGATTCTGAACCGCCGCCAGAAAAACAACCCCTGTCTCATCGGCGAACCCGGCGTCGGCAAGACCGCGATAGCCGAGGGACTCGCGCAGCGCATTTCGGACGGCACCGTGCCGTACAAGCTCCAGGGGCGCGAGGTCTATATGCTCGACCTCACGTCGCTCGTCGCGGGGACGCAGTTCCGCGGTCAGTTCGAGTCGCGTATGAAAGGGCTTATCGACGAGGTCAAGTCGCTCGGCAACATCATTCTCGTCATCGACGAGGTGCATAACCTTGTCGGCGCGGGCGATGCGGAGGGCAGTATGAACGCCGCAAACATACTGAAGCCCGCGCTGTCCCGCGGCGAGATTCAGGTCATCGGCGCGACGACGTTCAACGAGTACCGCAAGCACATCGAAAAGGACTCCGCGCTCGAGCGCAGGTTCCAGCCGGTAACGGTCGCGGAGCCGAGTATCGCCGAGGCGACGGAGATACTGCTCGGTATCAAGCACTATTACGAGGAACACCACGGAGTTACGATTCCGGACGAAATCGCGAAAAAAGCCGTAACTCTGTCGGAGCGGTACATCACCGACCGTTTTCTGCCGGACAAGGCTATCGACCTTATCGACGAAGCCTGCTCCGACCTCAACCTCAAGGACGAGACGATTATCCGGCGCGACAAAATCCGCCGCGAGCAAGCCGGTCTCTCGCGCGACCGCGACGCGCTGCTCTCGCTTCCGTCCGACAAGATGGACTACGAAAAGCTCGCCGGAATCCGCAGCCGCGAACAGCGTCTCGCCGGAGAGCTTACGGAGCTTGACGCGCTCGGCGCGCCCGCGCTGACGGTCGATTCGCTCGCCAGGGTCATCGAGCTGTGGACAAAAATTCCCGCCGCGAGTATTCAGGAGGACGAGTACGCCCGCCTGAAAGAGCTTGACGCGCGGCTCAAGGCGCACATCGTCGGGCAGGACGAGGCGGTTGACCTCGTCTGCAACGCAATCCGCCGCAACCGCATCGGCATTTCGGCGAAGCACAAGCCGTCGTCGTTCATCTTCATCGGCTCGACCGGAGTCGGCAAGACGGAGCTTGTAAAGCGTCTCGCCGAGGACCTGTTCGACAATCCTGAGGCGTTGATTCGCCTTGATATGTCGGAGTTTATGGAGAAGCACACGGTGTCGCGCATTATCGGCTCGCCGCCGGGCTACGTCGGGTACGACGAGGCGGGGCAGCTCACCGAGAAAATCCGACGCCGCCCGTACAGCGTCATACTGTTCGACGAAATCGAGAAAGCGCACCCCGACGTTATGAACATTCTCCTGCAAATTCTCGACGACGGACGGCTTACGGACGCTCACGGCAAGGTCGTCAACTTCGAGAACACGGTTATCATAATGACGACGAACGCCGGAAGCGACCGGCGCGACGTTCATCTCGGTTTCAACCGCAGTCAGTTCGACGCGGAGCGCGAGAAAAACGAGAAAGCTCTCAAGGAGTTCCTGCGCCCCGAGTTTATGAACCGCGTTGACGAGGTTGTGTACTTCAACCGTCTCACCGAAGAAAACTTTACTGCCATCGCGAAACTTATGCTCGACGAGCTGCGTCTCGCGATGGCTGACCGCGGCACGGTGCTGACGTACGACGACAGCGTACTCGCCTATCTGACGAAGCAGTCGTTTTCCGAAGTCTACGGCGCGCGAAACCTCCGCCGCGCGATTCAGAAAGACATCGAGGACGCAATCGCCGGCGAAATCATAGAACATCTCGGGCGCAACGTCAGCCGCGTCGGAATCCACGCCGAGGACGACAAGCTGCAAATCGTGGCGATATAGAGGTACGGCGCACCCCGGACGGCAAAACCGTCCGGGGTGTTTTTTTGTCAGCCGGCTGATTTTTGTTGCGTATGCGCGCTTTATGTGGTACAATGACTTCAAAACTTTTTTAAGGAGACCGCACAATGCTTACCAAACGTCAGAATTTTCTCGAGACTATCCGCGGCGGCAAGCCCGACCGCTACGTCGATCAGTACGAGGCGTTGGAGTTCATCTCGGGCGACCCGTACTCCGCGCTCGGTTACGGGCAGCTCCGTATCGGCGGCACGGTCAAAAACCAGTGGGGCGTTACGATTCAGTGGCCGGAGGGTATGCCGGGTCCGTTCCCGGTACACGACCAGGCGCACAAGGCAATCACGGACATAACAAAGTGGCGCGAGCAGATTACGATTCCGTCGCTCGACTTCCCGCAGGCGGAGTGGGACAAGGCGAAGCCGTCGGTTGACGCGATTGACCGCAGCGAGGTGTTCGCGGCGGCGATGATGGCTCCCGGCGTGTTCGATATGACGCACTACCTTATGGGTATGGACGACGCGCTCATCGCATTCTACGAGGAGCCGGAGGCGATGCACGAACTTATCGACACGGTGACGGAGTGGGAACTGCGCTACGCGAAGCTGATTGTCGAGAATTATCACCCCGACGCGGTGTTTCACCACGACGATTTCGGCTCGCAGATTTCTACGTTTCTGTCGCCCGATATGTTCCGCGAATTCATTTTCCCGTCGTACAAGAGAATTTACGGATACTTCAAGGCAAACGGCGCGGAAATCGTCGTCCACCACTCGGACTCGTACGCCGCGACGCTCGTTCCAGATATGATCGAGGCGGGAATCGACGTGTTTCAGGGCTGTCTCGCCGAGAACAACGTGCCGGAGCTTGTGAAGAAATACGGCGGCAAAATGTCGTTTATGGGCGGAATCAACAACGGCGTTGTGGACGTGCCGAACTGGACTCCGGAACTTGTCGCGAACTACGTCGAAAAGACCTGCCGCGGCTGCGGAACGCTGTACTTTATCCCCTGCTGCACGGCGGGCGGTCCCGGCACCGCATACCCGGGCGTGTACGAAAAAGTCTCCGCGGAAATCGCGCGTATGAGCAAAGAGCTGTTTGTGTAGGCGGGGACGCGGAAAACGCGCTTTTTTTCCGGAAAGCCGCCGCAAAAGCGGCTTCGGGCGTGAGTAAATGACCATTCACTTTCTGACGCTCTTTCCCGACACTATCGAGCGCGTACTGTCCGATTCTATAACCGGCAGAGCGCGGGAGCGCGGCTTCATCGACTTCCGCGCGTGGCAAATCCGCGACTATACGCAAAACCGGCAGAAGCAGACCGACGATTATCCGTACGGCGGCGGGCGCGGGTGCGTGATGTACGCGCAGCCGCTCGCAGA
This sequence comes from Oscillospiraceae bacterium, assembly GCA_031290515.1. Lineage (GTDB taxonomy): Bacteria > Bacillota > Clostridia > Oscillospirales > Oscillospiraceae > JAIRRO01. The sequence continues at coordinate 1,603 of JAITNK010000078.1, read as the reverse complement.
CTGCAAACGCGCCGTTGAAGCCGAAGCCGGGTGCGCGGTTCACACGGTTTACCTCTCCCCCGCCGGCAAAACATACACGCAGACGGACGCGAAGCGGCTCGCGCAGTATGAGAACCTGATACTCGTCTGCGGGCATTACGAGGGCGTTGACGAGCGTTTCATCGAGGCATATGCCGACGAGGAAATCTCTCTCGGCGACTTTGTCGTGACCGGCGGCGAGCTTCCGGCTCTCGCCGTCGCGGACAGCGTGTTCCGGCTCGTGCCCGGGGTTCTTCCCGACGAGGAGTGCTACACCGACGAGTCCCACTGGGACGGGCTGCTCGAGTACCCGCAGTACACGCGCCCGGAGACGTGGGAGGGACGGAGCGTCCCGCCGGTACTGTTGTCCGGCGACCACGAAAACGTGCGCAAATGGCGGCGGCTTCAGTCGATGCGCCGTACGCGCGAGCGGCGTCCCGACCTGTGGGCGAAGCTGGAGTTTACGTCGAAAGAGGACTTGAAGCTGCTGCGGCAGCTTGACGAAGAATAGAACGCGAAAGAAGCGGCGCAGTCTGACGACTGCGCCGCTTGTTTTAACTTTCGCTTTTGCGGCTTTTCCGGGAATACGCGCGTTCCTGCGTTAAATCTGCCGCGCAATGTCGAACGCGGTGCGCGTCGCGTCGCGTATATCGCCCGTACTGAAGCAGTCGCCTACGAGGTACACCTCGGTGTTCGGCGCGGCGGAACGGAACGACTGCGCTTCGTCCGTCAGCGGAACCATTCCGGCGGCGAGCAGCACGCGGTCTGCCGCGAGAGTTACCGTCCCGCCGGATACCGTGTCCGCGTAAACAACCTCGCCGGGGCGCACCTCCGTCAGTTTCGCGTTGTAAATAACCGGGATATTAAGCTCTCGCAGCCAGCCGAGCAGGTCGTCCCCGCCGCCGAGCGGACTCATATCGCTTCCGAGTCCGTGGGTCGGCGCAAGCTCAATGACAGTGACGCGCCGCCCCGCGCGCCCGAGTTCGACCGCCGCCTCGATTCCGATTGCGCCCGCGCCTACGATGACGACCGCCGCGTTTTCCGGTACGTTTTCCGCCGACGCTTCCGCCGCCCACGAGACGTTCGGCGCGCCGGTTCCGGGTACTTTCGGAACGAAGTGCTTTGCGCCGACTGCGACGACGAGCGCGTCGAAATTCTCGCCCGCGAGCGTTTCGGGCGTCGCTTCCGTGTCAGTCAGTATTTTCGCGCCGGAGTGCTCCGCGAAAGCGCGCAGATATTCGAGATACTGCCTGAGGTCGGTCTTGAACTCCGGCGCGGCGGCGCGGATAACCTGTCCGCCGAGTTCGGAGCCGCGCTCGTACAGCGTCACGTCGTGACCGCGCTCGCGCAGCGTCTTGACCGCCTGGATTCCCGCGGGACCGCCGCCGACTACGCCGACGCGCTTCCTGACCGGCGCGGGATTGACGCGAAGCTCCGGATACTCTTTCGTGAATCCCGCCATCGGGTTGACGCTGCACGGTCCCGAGAAACGTCCGTTCCTGTCGATTTTAATGCACTGACACCGCAGGCACGGCATATGCTCCCACTCGCGCCCGGTTGCGTACTTGCGCGGCATTTCCGGGTC
>JAITNK010000076.1 GCA_031290515.1 Oscillospiraceae bacterium | reverse complement strand
ACCATTCTAAATCGCTGAAAATCAATCACAAACAACTTGTTTTCCGGCGATAAAATTAAATTTCCAAGGTGATAATCATCGTGAGTGAAACACATTGCCCGATTATCCAAAAGATGACGGTTTTCTTCAAGATAAGCGATAACTGTATCATCGCCCCAAAACGTCAAACCACAGTTTTTATAGTTTTCAATATATCGGTCAATTTTCGCACCATAAGCGTTAAGCCATTCGGAGTTCATCGGCGTTGTCTGCAAAGTTTGCATTTTCCGCAAAATCTCGCCCGCTTTTACTCCGAGTGCGTACTGCTCCGCTTCGGAGAGCGTCGGCAGAACGGTTTGAGAATCCTCGCCGTCAATCCACGTCAGCAGCTGATACACGCTCTTGCCGCCGCTGCACTCGCCGAAGTCAATAGGTCGCGACGCGGGAACGTCAAGCTCTGCGACGCGCTTGAGCATCTCAAACTCGGCGAGTTTGCGCTCTCGCTCCGCAATGTCCGCTATGCGCAAAAGCAGACGCTCTCCGGCGTGCGTTTCGATGTAGTATTTTTTGTCGCTCGACCAGCCCTTGTTGAGCGGCTCAATCTTCGCGAATGTCGCGTACTGCGGTATGTCGGTCACTGCAGAACCCTCCTGTTTTCATTATACCACAGGCACGGAGTGCCGTCGCGGTATATCAGCTTAGAAACGGTTAATTATCCGCTTGCGGATATTGTACCACAAATCGCGCTACTTGTCCACTCCTCAAAATCCTTTCGGTACAAACCGACAACGGTCACGAACGAACGCGCTGTTCTGGCAAAAGAAACTGGAACTCACACGATTCGGGCTTGAATTGGCGAAGCTATGCATCAGTGTACCTCCGAACAAAAGGTGTCTTTAGTCCCGCACCTGCATTTTCACGGCAACTGCGAGGACGCGATTGCCGCTGTCAGAAAACGCGACAAATTACTACGCCTCGACCGAAACCCGCGTGCCGATATACATTAACTACAGTTCTGTAAGGCAATATGTCACCTTTGACGAACGCGCGGCTATCTGCGCGGAGCCGAAAACCGACATCGGCAACGTGCTTGTTTGCAGGACTATTCCCGGCGTTTTCGGAAACTGGCCATCTGCGGTGACTATAACTGTAGCTTTTCAGACGGCTTTTTTCACAAAACGCTTGACGCAATCGGGCGCGCGATTCATAAAATCGAAAGTGTGCGGCGGCGGTCACACGCGGCTTTGGCTTAAGGGCAAGCACATATCGTGTATTTGCATAATCTTATACGAAATATAGTTAATTTATTGTACAAATTGCACGTTGACTAAAATGTTTTTCTGTAGTACGCTTCACTTAAATATAGGAATGAGGAGATTTATATGACAAAAATGACTGCCCAAAAGTATAGCGCATTATGAGGAGGTCTTACAATGTCTAATCGAAAGCGCGAATACGAAGAGCTGGTTAAAAATGCGGTATTTTACGCAGAACGCGAACAGGAATACGGTCAGCATAGAGCACGTTCTCTTGCGCGTGGACAGTGGGAATTTATTCACATTAGAGGGGTAAAAGGACTGTGGCTTGGGCTTGATGACTCCACAATATTGATTGCTGACGGACATTTCCATTGGGCATCCAAAGACAACTATGATATCGTTCAAGGGGTTGATCAGTTACTAAGTAACTCTGTTGCCTATGAAGGAGTAAAACGGCAGCTAACTGCTTTCATTGATACACAAAAATTACATAGAAGATAAAGCAAGTAAAGTATGTGATATTGTATGAATAACGTTTCAAAGAAACGAAATTTATGTAGTGTCAATCGGCTTGATTGCGATGATTCGGGGCGGTTGCCTAATAGGGGTGATAGCCCGAACCGCAACGGTTCCCGGCAAATACGGCGGCTGTGACCGCAGACAAGGAGCGCGTATTCGATGGACTACTATGAACGGCAAGCCCGAAAGAATTCAATCGCGGGTTGCGTGTTTTTACTCGTTTGTTACACGGCGGCTACCGTGATTTGCGCGGTTAAAAATCTGTTATTCGGCGAGCCGCTGTACCTGTTTTTCCTTTTGTCCGGACTCTCCCTCGGCGTTGCGCTGACAATTGAAGCGTCGGGGCGGTTTGACCAAAACGGCACACTCGGCTCGCGTATAAAAAATTGGATTGCGAAAAGCAGAATCTTCTCCGCGTCCGCAGCGTTGACATTTGTAATAAAGCGATTGGCGTCGGTATCCGGAGACCGCTTGTGGATACGTTGGCTGTGGGTCGCCGCCGCGTTTGCGCTCGGCGCGGTATTTTGGATTGCAACACGGCGGTTCCGGACGCATATGAAGCATCCGGATTCGTAGAGTACTGTTACGGCAAAATGTTCACCCGATGAACCGCTTTGTCAATACCTTTATCAAAAACATTTTCACCTTTTTTCACAAAACGCTTGACGCAATCGGGCGCGCGATTCATATAACTGAATAAATGTAGCCGGAAATCCCTTGATAGGTTTCAACAGTAGCGTTAGGATAATATTCATCAAGGCAAAGCAGCCCCGCTTTTGTAAACCCATAGGTAGCCCGTTTATGATAGATTTCGCTGTAAACAAATCCGATTTGTCGGCAATATTGTTCAATGGCGTTTGACAAATAGACCAGCGTGTTTTCGCGTTTAGCCGAGAAATATACGCGCGGTTCGCCGTGATTTGAAACCCGTGGCATAAGCGTCTGTATTCCCTCAGTCTGTGACGCGTGGAACAAAACTTCACAGTTAGGATTCGGCATCACGGCTGCTCTCCTTTATAGTTACTTTTGCCAGTATTCCAGCCCCGCGAGTTGCTTGCGCAGAAATTCCTGCATTTGTTCGGGAGTACCCCAATTCTGGTGCTTGATTACTTCTGAAATTACATCTTCCATATTTGTGTATGCGTGAACTCCGTCGACATAGCACCATTTGCAATACTTGTCGTTGATTGAGCCGTCGGTTTCCTTACTGTAATTGCCCTCATCATCAAGCGGCATACCGCAAACCTGACAAATAGTGTTGCGCGGCTGCCCCAGTATGGTATTGATTGATACGCCGAATACTTTCGACATAAGTTTCAGCGTATCGGTGTTCGGCACGGTTTCGCCGTTTTCCCAGCGCGATACCGCCTGCCGGGTAACAAACAGTTTTGCGGCGAATTCGTCTTGCGACATCTCGTTTTTGCGCCGCAGTTCCGCGATAATTTGTTGAGTTTTCATTACGTCACCTAACCTTTCCGCGCCAGTATACCACAAGACTCAAGTGCGGTCAAGCAACCCGCTGTTGCTACCGGAGCAGTGCGCGCCGGGGAAATTAAGGCTCTCGCCGATAATAGACAAGTCCCGCGAGAATGACTTCGCGCGGGGTTTCCGGGTCGCCGCAGTTTCGTCTATCTCTCCGCGAATCGGGTACAATCGTTCCGTGAGCAGGAGTTTGCCGTAAGCGCGGGGTTTCCGTTCACGCAGGTATTCCTTGTGCGACGTTCAGCGGCGTCTGCTCGCGGCGGAGCACGTTACGTTCACGCCGGACGGCAAAGTTGACCTCAAAAAACACGGAATATAGCGAACAAGCAAACCGAAAGGTTTGCTTGTTACTTTAGCAGGTCTATTATCCTCGGTATAAACACGATGCATCCCACGGCGGCGGCGATTACCGCGGCGGCGAGTACGGCTCCGGCGGCGATGTCCTTTGCGGCGCGAACCGCGTCGTCCCGCTCGCGCGTCACGCGGTCGCAGAGCCGCTCTACCGCGGTGTTCAGCAGCTCCGCGGATACGACGGAGCCGGCTGCGAACAGCAGCAGGCACCATTCTGTCGGCGAAACGCGCAGTACCGCCGCGAGAATTATCACAGTCAGCGCGGCTGCCGCGTGGATTTTCATATTTGCCTCGCCGGCGAACGCGGACGCGATTCCGCGCAGCGCGAAGCTAAGTTTCCTCATAGCCGAGCCGCCGCATTATCTCTTTCTCCCGCGCGCGCATTTGCCGTTTTTGTTCGCTCCCGTCCGCGTGGTCGTACCCGAGCAGGTGGAGCGTCGAGTGCACCGTCAGGTAGTTGACCTCGCGCGACGGCGTGTTTCCGTACTCCGCCGCCTGCGCGATAACGCGCTCCGCCGACAGCGCAACGTCGCCGAGCGGTACGCGCTTCGCCGCAATGTCGTACTCCGCTCCGCCGTACTGTCCGGGCGAAAAGTCTTGCAGCGGGAACGACAGCACATCTGTCGGCTCGTCTATTCCCCGCTGCGCGCGGTTAATCTCCCGGATACCGCCGTCGTCCGTGATAATCACGGCGACCTCGCACGGGAACGGCACGTCCTCCGCTTCAAGCGTAAAGCTCACCGCGTCGCGAATGTCGCGCGGGTCGATGCGGTACCCGAGCGCGCGCTCGCGCTCCGCGGACAGCGAGCTACGGACGAATATTTTATGTCTCATTTGCCCTCCGAAATTGCCGCGCGTTTGGTACGCGGGGACGCGTTTTTCGCGAAAAAGCTGCAAAAAGGCAGGCTTTGCCGACCAAACCTCACGGGAGTACAGATGCAATCGCGGCTTGTTTTCTTAACGCGCCGCGAAGCGGCTCCGCCATTGTCAATTATCAGTTAGCTCGCCCAAGGCGAGCGTAAGCCCCGGCTATCCGCTCTCCGCGAGAAACACCGACGCCCGGCGGTACGCGATTTCGCTCACTTCGCTTCTTTGCGGCGGTACGTCGCGCCTTTTCTGAGCGGAATCGACGCGCCCGGCTCGCTGCCGCGCTTTTCGTACGCCTCGACTATGCGCTGTACGAGCTGGTGCCGCACCACGTCCCTCGCCGTGAACCTGCAAATCGCAATGTCGCCCACGCCCTCGAGCACCCTCACCGCGTCTTTAAGCCCGGATGTTTTGTCCGGCGGCAGGTCAATCTGCGTAATATCGCCGGTAATTACGATTTTCGAGTTGAAACCGAGACGCGTCAGAAACATTTTCATCTGCTCCTTGGTCGAATTCTGCGCTTCGTCGAGTATGATAAAGCTGTCGTCGAGCGTGCGTCCGCGCATATATGCAAGCGGCGCGACCTCGATATTCCCGCGCTCGAGATACTTGTTATATGTGTCCGCGCCGAACATCTCAAACAGCGCGTCGTACAGCGGGCGCAGATACGGGTCAACCTTGCTCTGCAAATCGCCCGGCAGAAAGCCGAGTCTCTCCCCCGCCTCGACCGCAGGACGCGTCAGGATAATCCGGTTCACGTTCTTGCTGCGGAACGCCTCAACCGCCATCGCGACCGCAAGGTAGGTCTTGCCGGTACCGGCGGGACCCACGCCGAGCGTGATTGTGTTCTTCTTTATCGCCTCGACGTACGCTTTCTGCCCGAGCGTTTTCGCCTTTACCGGCTTGCCTTTCGCCGAGACGCAGACCACGTCCGACAGCAGTTCGCCGACCTTGTCCTCCGCGCCGTCGCGCACGAGTCCGAGTACATAGCGCACGCTGCGCGAGTCGATGCTCTCGCCCTTGGACGCAAGCGTCAGCAGCCCGTTAAGCGTGCGCTCGCCGCAGGCAACGGCTTCGGGTTCTCCCGAAATCGTAAGCTCGCTGTTGCGGTCGGTGATTTTGACGCCAAGCTCGCTTTCGAGTATGCGCAGGTTCTCGTCGAACGAGCCGAACACGCTGATGATATTTTCAAGTCTGTCTACGTTGAGTGTGGTTTCAGCCATATTTCCGTCTCCTTAGCAGTATGTTCATAGGGAACGCGCGTCCTCACTTCTCGCCGAAGCCGAGTCCGCGCAGCGCGTCGGCGTTGTCGCGCCAGTTTTCGCGCACTTTCACCCAGATTTGCAGGTACACTTTCGTACCCATAAACCGCTCGGCGTCGAGCCGCGCCATAGTCGCGATTTTCTTCAGCATCGCGCCGCTTTTGCCGATTATTATCCCCTTGTGCGACTGCTTCTCGCAGTATATCGTCGCTTCGACGTCGATAATTTCGCTGTCCCGCTCAGAGAACTTCGCGATTTCGACCGCCGTGCCGTGCGGCACCTCGCGGTCGAGACAGATGAGCAGCTTCTCGCGGATTATCTCCGCGACTACGGACTTGTCCGGCTGGTCGGTCGTCATTCCGCCGGGGAAAAGCTCCGGACCGGGCGCGGCGAACTTCGCAAGCTCCGCCGTAAGCTCCGGCAGTCCCTCGCCGGACTTCGCGCATACCGGCACTATCGCGGCGAAACCGAACGCCTCCGCGTACGCCGCCGTCACTTCAAGCAGCGCGTCTTTCCTGACCGTGTCTATCTTGTTCACCGCGAGTACCGCCGGAACTCCCGCGGCGCGGAACCGCTCTATAAGCTCCGCTTCCTGCGTTCCGACGTTCGGTATCGGCTCGACGACGAGTACAGCCGCGTCCGTGTCCGCGACCGATTCGCGCACCACGCCCACCATATAGTCGCCGAGCTTTGTGTGCGGCTTGTGGAACCCGGGCGTGTCGAGCAGGACGAGCTGCGTGTCGCCGCGGTTGACCACGCCGCGAATCCGTCCGCGCGTCGTCTGCGGCTTGTTCGTAACTACCGATATTTTGTCCCCGACGAGCGCGTTCAGGAGCGTGGATTTCCCGACGTTCGGACGACCTGTAATCGCAATCATCGCATTTCTTGTAATGTCAGACATATGCACCTCATTATCCTCCCGGCAGGCGCGTCCGACCGGGCGATTATTATACCACAGGCGCGAAGTGCCGTTGTGGTTATAGTCTTGAGCAGACCCGAAGGGCTTTGCCCGTCGGTCTGCGGATATATACCGCAGGCACGGAGTGCCGTTGTGGTAGTAGGTCTTGAGCAGACGCAGGGCTTTGCCCGGCGGTCTGCGGATATATACCGCAGGCGCAGAGTGCCGTTGTGGTATATAGTCTTGAGCAGACGCAGGGCTTTGCCCGGCGGTCTGCGGATATTATAACACAAACCGCGCGAAACGCAACAGCAACTTGCGCTTTACTTTGCCTTTCCGATATGCTATACTGCGGGCAAGGCGGGTGATTATTTGAGCGGCGGAGAATTAACCGGAAAATTCTATGACTTGCAGGGCTTTTCCGTACACGACGGTCCGGGAATCAGGCTTACCTGCTTTATGAAAGGCTGTCCGCTGCGCTGTCTGTGGTGCCACAGCCCGGAGAGCCAGCGGTTCGGAGCCGAGCTGAATATTATGGAAATCAAGTGCGTCGGCGTTGAAAAGTGCGGACGCTGTCTTGACGTTTGCCCGCAAGGCGCGATAACTCCCGGCAAAACCAAACCCGACCCGCGCGGCGGCGAGCTTACGCTCGTCACGGTTGACCGCGCGAAGTGCGACGACTGCGGCAAGTGCGCCGAAGCGTGCACCGCAAAGGCTCTGTACGTCTGCGGCACGGACTACACGGTCGGCGAGCTTACGGAGCGTGTCCTGCGGGACAAGCCGTTTTTCGACCGTTCCGGCGGCGGCGTAACCGTCTCCGGCGGCGAGTGTCTGTATCAGCCGGAGTTTCTGCTCGCATTTCTGAAACGCTGCAAAGCCGAGGGCGTTCACACCGCCGTCGATACGACCGGACACGTCCGGTGGGACGCGCTCGAAGCGGTGCTGCCGTACGCCGACCTGTTCCTGTACGACCTGAAAAATATGGATTCGGAACTGCACAGGCGCGGCACCGGCGTTCCGAATGAACTGATACTCGAAAACGCGCAAAAACTCGCGTCGAACGGCGCAAAGCTGCAAATCCGCATACCCGTAATTCCGCTGTACAACGACTCGGAAGCGATGTTCGCCGCGTACGGTGAATTTATAAGCTCGCTCGGGGACGCTGTCGAGGTCGTGCAGCTGCTGCCGTACCACAGTCTCGGCGTAGTTAAGTGGGAGCGTCTCGGACGCGCTCCCGAGCTTGCGCGGAGCGGCGTCCCGGAGTTCGCGCCGCCGTCCGACGCGCTGATTGAGGAGCGGAAAGCGCAGCTTGAGAGGTACGGCATAAACGTCGCCGTGCATTAGCGGTGAACGCGGGAACGCGCTTTTCTCGGCAAAGGCGCGTCACTCGCCGCCGTTTTGCCGAAACTTCAGCTACGGGAGGCTTTGCCGACCGGGCTATAAATAATAAAGGAGCATAAACATATGTCACTCACCGAGCAGCAAATCGCCGCAATGCCGCCGTCGCGGCAGCCCGCCGGAACGTACCCGTTTATGATGCAGCAGCCGCCGCGTCCGCTGTACCCCGAAAACCGTCCGATAACCGCGCGGGAGAACTACCTCCGCGTCCTGCGCGGCGACAAGCCGTCGTGGATTCCGATTTGGATGACGGACAATCAAATCGTCTGGCCGGACGTTTATGCGGAACACGCGCCGTTCGAGGGTACCGGCTTCGACTGGTGGGGACAGCACTGGACGTATGTCGAAAACATCAACGGTCAGATGCCGACTCCCGGCTGGCGCGTACTCACCGACATTACGAAGTGGAGGGAGCAGGTGCGGTTCCCGAATTTTGACGGTATGCCGTTCGCCGAGGACGCGAAGATTCAGACCGCGCGGTACGACCCCGACCGTCCCGTATGCTTCCATTGCGTCGAGGGTATTTTCGAGCGTCTGCACGAGCTTATGCCTATGGACGAAACGCTCGTCGCGATGTACGAGGAGCCGGACGAGGTGCAGGCGTTTTTCGGGGCGATGAGCGACTATAAAATCCGCCACCTCGGCTTGATTTTCAGGGAATACGCGCCGGTGGACTACATAATCTACGGCGACGACTGGGGACACCAGCGTTCCGGCTTTTTCTCGAACGAAATGTTCCGCGAATTTATAATGCCGGCGACAAAACCCGTCTGGGACTTTGCGCACGGACAGGGCAAATACGTCGAGCTGCACTCCTGCGGTCTGACGCAGCAGTACATTAAGGAAATCATCGAGATGGGCGCGGACGCGTGGAGTCCGCAGGACGTGAACGACTTCGATATGCTGACCCGAGATTACGGCGGGCAAATCGCGATTACCGTGCCTATGCCGCCGCTGTTCGGCTGCACGGAGGAGAGCGAGGTGCGCGCCGCGGTACGCGGCTTTGTGGACACATACGCGCCGCGCGGCAGACTCGTCACGACCGGAGTAATGGCGCGCTCCCCCGGGCTGACAAACGCGGCTCTGCGCGAGCTGTACGAATACTCGTCTGAGTTCTACGCCAAAAGATGACGGCGAACCCGCACGCTCCGTTTCTGATAGAGCGCGGTTCCGGCGCGGTAGTCGTGTTCACGCACGGTTTTATGGGAAGCCCGGCGCAGCTTCGCCCGTTCGCGGAACGCGTCGCGGCGGCGGGATATTCCGCCGCGGGACTGCTGCTTCCCGGTCACGGCGGCACCGCCGCGGAGTTTGCCGCCTCTACGGCGTCGGACTGGCGGGTACACGTCCGGCGCGCCGTCGCCAAATTCTCAAAAGAGTACCGCGCCGTTATACTCGCCGGGCACTCAATCGGCGGGACGCTGTCGCTCGAAACGGCGGCGCGGACCGGCTGTGTGCGCGGCGTGTTTCTGCTGAATCCCGCCGTTGTGCTGCGCGGCGCGGGACTCGGCGCGGTTCCTTATGTCGCGTCGCTCGGACTCCGGTCAAAGTCGGACGCGAAACGCCGCGCTTACGACGACGGGACGAGCGTACGTTCCGCCGCGGTACGCCCTCACGCGGTTGCGCCGCCATATGCCGAGGTTTTGCGGCTCGTCTCCGGCGCGAGGCACAGCTATCGCCGCGTAACGGCGCCGGTCGCCGCCGTATTCTCACGGCGCGACGAAACGGTGTCGCTCCGCGGACGCGACCTGCTCCGGCGCGAGCTTCCGTCGCCGCCGGAAATACTGACGCTGGAGCGGTCAAGCCACGGTTTTTACACGGTTCCGGAGCGGATTATCGCCGAACGCGCGCTGCTGCGGTTCGTCCGAAAGTGCGCGGATAGCGAAGAGAGCTGACCTCTGTCAGCTCTCTTTTTTGTCTTCCCGCGTCCACTCCGGGTCGCCGCCCGCGCTTATCCGCTGCAGTACGGACGCTTTCAGGTCGGCTTTCTCGAGCGTCCGCGAGTGTACCGCGCTCCCGAAAACCCTGCCGTCCGGGAACGTCAGCAAGGCGGTGCGCGTACCGCCGCGCGCCTCAAACGCGAGCGTCGTGTCGTCAACCCACTCGAGCAGCGTCATATACCGCTCCAAATCCTCGGACGTTTCAATCGGGAACTCCGCGAGCCGCGGGTCGAGAAAGCTCACCTTGTGCGGGTCGAGGAACGACTTCGTCTGCTTGTACTGAAACCGCGCGTTGACGTATTTCAAACCGAGCACCGCGGCGATAATCAGCACCGCGGCCGCGACGAGCATTATTTCTTTCATCTGCGCCCCTTTCCGGTTTCGGACAGCTTCCAGGCGAGCGCGGCGCAAGCCGTGCCGATTAACGCTCCGCACAGTACGTCCGTCAGGTAATGCACCCCGACATACAGCCGCGAAACGGCAATCAGCGACGCGAGAACGTACGCCGCTATGCCAGCTTTTTTGCCGAGTCCCCGCCGCACCCCGAACGCCGCCGCGAATGACATAGCCGCGTGTCCCGACGGGAACGACGAATCTTTCGGGTGTTTTATGAGCGCGGTTATTTCCGCAATCGCGTCGCACGGGCGTACGCGGAAAAATATATGTTTCAGCGCGAGATTCACCGCGAGAACGCAGAAAAACAGGCACAGCGCGTACCGCAGCCCGACCGCGCGGTAACGCCGCAGCAGCAGCAACGCGAACAGCAGCGCGAGCCATACCGCGCCGTAGTCCGCGAGGTGCGTTATCCAGCGCACCGGCGCGTTCAGCCAGGCAGCGCGAACCGAGACAATCCATTTCCCGACCGCGGCGTCTATGCCGTTTATGAATTCCGCCGCGCCGTTCACAGATTCGCCGCCGCCCGGAGCGCGTCCCGCATAGCGAGCGCCTCCCGCCGCGCGTCTTCCGCGAAGCGCGCGCCGTCCCCGCCGGACTTTTTCCACGCGCCGAGTATCGCGCGCGACGAGTTGACCACGGCTCCGCCGCCGCGCGCGTCAAACGCCGCCGCGACCGACTCCGCGCCGCCGCCCTGCGCTCCGTAACCGGGTACGAGCAGAAACGCCGCCGGATACGCGCCGCGGATTTCCGCAAGCTCCGCCGGGTACGTCGCGCCGGCAACGAAGCCGACGCGCGTATAACCGTATTTGTCGGTTTCGCCGCGCGCCGTAAGCTGCGCCGCGTCCGCGACTCTGCGGTATACTTTCGCTCCGCCCGCGTCAAGGTCCTGCACTTCTCCGGACGAGGGGTTCGACGTTTTGACGAGTACGAACAGAGACTTGTCCGTCCGCCGCGCAGTCTCAAAAAACGGCGCGATTCCGTCGCTTCCAAGGTATCCGTTGACTGTGATACAGTCGAACGGCGCGTCCTCCGAGAGGTACGCCTCCGCGTACGCCGAAGCGGTGGAGCCTATGTCGCCGCGCTTCGCGTCAAGTATCACATACAGCCCGCGCGACTTCGCGTACCGCGCGACCGCAAACAGCGTCTCCGAGCCGCGCGCGCCGAGCGTTTCAAAGAACGCCGACTGCGGCTTGACCGCGGGTACAACGTCGCACACCGCGTCGATAATTGCGGCGCAGTACTTTTCATACAGCTCCGCCGTATCCTCCGCGCCGCGAATCAGCGCGGGGGGCATCAGCGCGGCGGTCGGGTCGAGTCCCGCGACCGTCGGATTGCGCAGTTCATTGATTCTGTCCTGAAGTTTTTCAAACGACATACTGTCCTCCGTATACGATTCCGCCGCGCGAGATTGTCAGTTTGACTCTGCCGCGCAGTACTTTTCCCAAAAACGCCGAGTTTTTTGACTTCGAGCGGAAGTCCTCCCGCGTCACCGTCCACTCCTCGTTCAAATCTACGAGCGTCAGGTTCGCGGTCTCCCCCGCCGCGACGGAATTCGTCGGCAGTCCGAACAGCTCCGCCGGTCGCTGCGACATTTTTACCGCAATCCCGGCGAGCGGAAGAATCCCGGTGCGGTACAGTTCCGTCAGCGTCACCGCGAGCGACGTTTCGAGCCCGATCATACCGCTCGGCGCGTCCCCGAGCGGACGCGCTTTCTCCTCGTCGGTATGCGGCGCGTGGTCTGTCACGATTATATCGAGCGTTCCGTCGCAAAGTCCCGCGATTACCGCGTCAACGTCGCGGCGCGTCCGGAGCGGCGGATTCACTCGGGCGAGCGGACCGCGCCGCAGAATCTCGTCCTCCGTCAGCGTGAAATACTGCGGACACGTCTCGGCTGTGACCGGCGCGCCGAGTGCTTTCGCGCGGCGGATTATTTCGACGCTTCCGGCGGTCGAGACGTGCGCGATGTGCGCCCGCGCGCCGGTTTCGAGCGCGAGCATACAGTCGCGCGCGACCATAAGTTCCTCGGCTATCGCGGGTCGTCCCGGAATCCCGAGTCTGCGCGAGACCTCGCCCTCGTTGACGGCGTAGTTTTTCACCATATCCGCGTCCTCGCAATGCGAGATTATGACGAGTCCCGCGGCGGATGCTGCGATAAGCGCGCGGCGCATAACGTCCGCCGACGATACCGGACTGCCGTCATCCGACAGCGCGGCGGCTCCCGCGGACTTCAGCGCGGCGAAGTCCGTGAGCGCAACGCCCTTTTGCCCGACGGTCACGGCGGCTATCGGCAGTACGGTCGCCGCCGCGTTTTTCGCCGCGTCAAGCACATACCGCACAAGCTCCGGCGTGTCTATAACCGGGCTCGTGTTCGGCATACAGAGCGCGGTAGTTACCCCGCCGGCGGCGGCTGCCGCCGCTCCGGACTGAATATCCTCTTTGCGGGTGAATCCCGGGTCGCGGAAATGCGTGTGCGCGTCCGCAAGTCCGGGGAACAGCGTCAGTCCCGCGGCGTTTATGACGCGCGCGTCCGGCGCGGGCGCGGCGGCGATAACGCCGTCCGTGATGTGAACGTCGCGCGGGGCGGACTTCCCGGCGGGAACCGCGTTTTTAATCGTGTAATTTTCCATAGCCTGTATTATACCTCATATTCCGGCAAACGGCAAGCGAATAAAAGACGGCGCGGCGGCGGATAATAACCGCGTAACGCCGGCTACGCCCGGCAAGGAGGAACTGCAATGGTTTACGGACACAACGGCGGCGCGCTCGCCAAAGGTCTCATCATCGGAGTCGTCGCGGGCGCGGCGATCGGTTTCGCGGTAACGCCGAAAAACCGCGACGCGCGCCGCGCCGTCTCCCGCATAATGCGTACGGCGGGCGACGTCGTGGACACTGTCAGCGCGTTTCTGCACTGACCTCGGCGAAAAGCCGGCACGGCTTAAACCGTGCCGGCTCCCGCTTGCTTCGGGTCGGCGCGGACGGACTTAAACTCATAGTACCGCACCATACCCGGCTTTGCCCCGGGTATTTTCTTTACGTTTTTGACCGCGGTATAGTCAACGGCGACCTGCGCCTCGTCTCTGCCCTCGGAGTAACGCGCCGCGAGAGCCGCCGCGAACTCCACGTCCGCTCCGGACGCCGACTCCGCGCGCAGTATGACGTGACTGCCGTGAATCTTCTGCGCGTGGAACCAAAGCTCGCCGCGCTTCGCCGTTTTGAACGTCAGCGCGTCGTTCTGCGTGTTGTTGCGCCCGACGAGCACTTCGGCTCCCGACGGCGCGGAGAACCGTCTCGGCGCGGACGGCTTAACTTTTTCTTTCTGCTTCGCGTCCTTTACATAGCCGGACGAGACAAGCTCCCGCCGTATCTCGTCGATTTCGCGCTCGCTCTCCGCGAGCCGAAGCTCCGACGCGACGCTTCCGAGATACGCCGCCTCAAGCTCCGCGGCTTTTATCTGCTCCGCGAGTACTTTTTCGGCGTTTTTCGCCTTTTGATAGTCCTTATAGAGCTTCGCCGCGTTCTGCTGGGCGTTGCGCCGCGGGTCAAGCCCGATTTCGCGCTCGCCGTCGGTGTAAAAGTCCGGCAGGGTAACGGACTGCGCGCCGGGCGCGACCGCGGCGAGGTTCGCCATAAGTATGTCCGCGCTCTCGCGCAGTGTTTCGCGGTCTTTCGCGGACTCGATTTCGAGAAGCTGCGCCTCTATTTTACGTTCGGCGCGGCTTTTCAGCTTCGTCACCGCGCGGAGCAGGTTGGACGCTTTCGCCGCGAGGCGCGCCGCGCGGCTGCGCTCGCCGAAATAGCCGTCGAGCAGCGCGGAAAACGATTCCGCCGCGACGCATCTGCGCCTGTCGCCGTACTGCGTAATGTCGCAGAAAGTGAAGTCCGCCGGCGCGCCGTCCTCGTCGGCGAGCAGCACCGGCGACGGCGGAGCGCGCAGTACGGCTTCGCCGCGCAGCTCGATTTCCCGCGCGATAAGCGGACTGTATCCGGTGCTGTTTTCGCTTTTCGGCGGCAGCTCGTACCGCAGTCCGCGCAGTACCTGACGCTTCTCTGACTGTTCGTGATCGACGCGCCGCAGACAGTCGATGATAATCCCGCCGGCGTCCGCGAGAATCAGGTTGGAGCCGCGCCCCATAAGCTCCGCGACGAGCGTCTTTTCGGAAGTCCCGCCGAACGCGTCGGTTCCCGAGAGCGTAATTATCGCCGCGCGCTCGCGCGGGGGCTGCTCCACCGCCGTAATAACCGCGCCGAGAAGGTGCTTTCGCAGCAGCATACAGAGCATCGGCGGCGAACTCGGGTTCTCGAACTCCGACTGCGTGAAATGCATTCGCGCGTCGGACGTTCCGGCGGAAATCAGCAGCTTCCGGTTCCCGCCGCCGGTACGGAGCGCAAATATGAAAAGGTCGCGCTCCGGCTGGTGTATCTTGTCGATTCGCGCGCCGAGAAGCGCGGGTCTCATCTCGCCGAGCAGAGCCGCCATAAACAGAGAGTCAAACGGCATCGCGCACCTCCGCGCACAGCTCGAAAAGCTCCGACGCGCGTTCTATATTCCCGGACAGGTACAGGTACCCGAACAGCGTCTCGAGAGCTGTCGCGGCGTGGTACTCGGCGGACGACGCGGAGCCGGGCGTTCTGCTGTGGGCGTTGCGTCCGCGGCTGTACACCGCGCGCTCGTCGCCGGTGAACGACGGGAATACAAGCTCCGCTGCTTTCGACTGCGCCTGCGCCGAGACGAGCTTCACCGTCTCGCGGTGAAAGTCTTTCGCCTTGAGCTTGCCGCGTTCGGCAATCCGCGTCCTCGCGAACAGCTCGTACACCGCGTCGCCGACGTGCGCGAGCGCAAGCGCGGACAGCGCGTTAATCTCGCTGTCCGTCAGTTTTCTTTGTGATAGATCCATTTCCGTAAATCCTGACTATACTTATATTCAGCACGTTTCCCATAATCACTACAAGCCCGAGCGCGTACAGCCAGACGGCGAGTATGATTATCGACGCGAGCGAGCCGTACACGACCGCGTACTTCGTCGATTCGGAAATCAGCCGCGAGAAAACCGTGCTTACCGCGACGGTCAGCGCCGCCGCCGCGAGAGAGCCGGGAATAAGGCTCAGCTTTTTCACGCGCTTCGGCGCGGCGGCGAAATATATCGCGTAGACAACGCCGAACATCGTTACGAACAGCAGAATAAACCGAATCCACCGCCACGCGCCGACAATCGAGCCGGGGTCGAAGTATTCCTCGAACAGCCGTATAAACCAGCCGCCGGTAACGATTACTATTCCGGAGAGAAAGATAACGGCCAGAAACACGAGCGACAGCACGAAACCGAATATATAGCCGCCCGCGCCCTTAAATCTGCGCTCTCCCTGTATGTCGCCGAAAACGCTCATAATCGTGCGGAACGCTCCCGCGGAGGTCGTCAGCATCGTTACCGCGCCGACATACAGCATCACGGACGACTTCCCGCCGGAGACGTACTGCAGGAAATCGTTGATTACCGAAATCGCCGCTTCCGGGATTATGTCCGCCCAGTCCCCGCTTACCGCCGCGCCGGAAAAGTCGAGCCGTCCGACGACCGCCGCGCCGACGAGCAGCACGGGAAACAGCGTCAGCAGCAGAGAGTACGACAGCGCGGCGGCTCCGCGCGTGACGCGGTTTCTGATATAGACGCGGTACATCTCGCGGATGACCCGCAGCGGCCGCGACTTCGGGTACCGCAGGCTTTTCAGCCTCAGAATGAGATTTTTCACCGCTTCCGCGCCCGGCTGCGGTTTCGGCGGAAAGCGACGGATTTCGCGAAACGTCGGGATTTGAGCCGCGTCGAAACAGACCGCGGTTCAAACCCCGACATATATCTCACCTGTTGTTACCTCTTGTTGAAAATATCCGATATTTGGATAAACGGGTCGTCGTCCTCGACCGGCGACTGCACTTTCGGCGGCTCGCGCCGCGCGACCGGGGGCGGTTCGGCGTCCTCCGGAGCCTCGGTGTACAGCTTGTCGCGCGCAGGTTCCGGAACCGGCTCCGCGGCGGCGGGTCTGCCGGCGGCGGAAAACTCTTCGCCGGACTCGTCGTCCGGCTTCGGAAAGCGCGTCGCGATGACCGTGACGCGGATTTCGTCGTCAAGTTCGTCGTCAAAACCCGCGCCGAAGATGACGTTCGCGTCCGGATGCGCCTTATTCGTAATGATTTCCGCGGCGGTGTACACGTCTTCGAGCGGGAGGTCGGAGGACCCCATAACGTGAATGATAACCCCCTGCGCCCCTTCGATGGAAGTTTCCATAAGCGGCGACGAAATCGCTTCCTCCGCCGCCTTTTCGGCTTTGTCTTTGCCCGCGGCGCGTCCCACGCCCATATGCGCCTTGCCGGAATTTTTCATAATCGTCGTAATATCGGCGAAGTCGAGGTTTATCATATCGGTTCGCTTTACAAGCTCCGAAATCGACACTACGGATTTTTTCAGCACTTCGTCCGCGATTTTGAACGCGTTCTGAAGCGTTATTTTCTGCTCCGTGACCGTCTTGAGGTTCTCGTTCGGAATCACGAACAGCGCGTCCACCTTATCGTAGAGGTTCCGGATTCCCTCCTCGGCGATACGCATACGGCGCGGAGCCTCAAACTTGAACGGCTTCGTGACCACTCCGACGGTAAGTATTCCGGCTTCGTGCGCCGCGTCGGCGATAATCGGCGCGGCTCCGGTGCCCGTGCCTCCGCCCATACCGCAGGCGATGAACACCATATCGGTGTTCTCGAGTATTTTCGCGACGTCGTTGCGGCTTTCCTCCGCCGCCTTTTTGCCGACCTCCGGGTCGGCTCCCGCGCCCTGCCCCTTAGTGAGCTTCGCGCCGATTTGCAGCTTAATCTCGGATTGCGAACGCGCCAGCGCGGGCTTGTCCGTATTTACCGAGACGAACTCCACACAGTTCGTACCGTCCAGGAGCATACGGTCTACGGCGTTATTTCCCGCGCCGCCGACTCCGATCACCTTGATGCTGACAACGTTGTCGGGACTCATATTCTCAGTGCCTGGCATTTGTAACTACCTCCGGTTTTTATCTGTCGCTTGGTCGGCAAAGCCGCCCTGCGCTTATGTTTCGGCAAAACGGCGGAGTATTCCCGCCGGTTTGGCGGCTGCTTAACATACTTATCAGTATTGTATTACTTTTTTTGCGCAAGGTCAATAGCTTTCGCGAAATTTTTACGGAAATTGTATAAACGGGTCAGTCTGACGTGCGGATTCGCGCTATATATAGTGACTGAGGCGGCTTCCGGCTCAGTAAATATGTACCTTGTCCGACTCGTAAATCACCTTTGACGGCGGCAGCGAGTGCGTTTTCAGGTACTCGCCGAGCGCGTCCGCCATCGCGGAAAGATGCGGTTCCGCGTTCTGTGCGGAGCCGAGTTCAAATCGGATACCGTCAACAATAAGGATTATGTTCCCCAGATTCGAGAAGTCGGCGGACTCCGCGCGCCCGGACAACTCCGCGGCGTCTACCGCCGCGAGTACCGCGATGTATGCGTTTTTCACCGAGCCGCTTCTGTCGTCCGCGAAAACCGGAGCGGAGCCGGGCTTCGCCTCCGCGACCGAGAGTCCGTCGAGACGCAGCTTCGCGCCGCCGGTTCCGGACCCGAGCGTCTCAAGCACGGCTCCGTCGGACGCGACGAGTAAGTCGCCGTCCGGCGACGGAAGCCGCGCTGCCGCCGAACGTTCCGTAACCGTTATGCTTATCCTGTCGGGGAACACGCGTCTGACCTCCGCCGACTTTATGTAAGGCAGCGCAAGCAGCCGCTTCTCCGCGGCGCGCGTCCCGGTGAATATCAGATTATTCCCGACGGAGACGCGCGCCGCGGAGATAAGCTCCTCCGGCGAGTATTTCGCGCCGCCGGCGGCTTCGATTTCGCTCACGCGCATAAACAGCGCGGCGGCGAATACAAGTATTATAACAACGAGCGCGGCGGCGAGCTTACCCGCCGGACTTCCGCGTTTTTTTCTTCTGCGTTTCATAAGCAATTCCCCGGAATCAAATTCTTTCTATGTCTGCCCCGATTTCGCGGAGCGAACTTTCGATGCACTCGTACCCGCGGTCGATGTGCGACGGCTCGGACACCTCGGTTATTCCCTCCGCGGACAGTCCGGCGATTACGAGCGCCGCTCCGCCGCGAAGGTCCGGCGCGGTCACGGGCGCGCCCGCGAGCTTCGCGACTCCGGTCACGAGCGCGACCTTGCCCTCGATTTTGATGTTCGCGCCGAAGCGGCGCATTTCGAGCGCGTGAGCGTACCTGCTCTGAAATATGTTCTCGATGAACGACGTGGTTCCCTGCGCTTTCAGGCTCACAGCCATAAGCTGCGCCTGCGCGTCCGTCGGGAATCCGGGATACGGTTCCGTCGAAATCGGCGGCAGGCTCGAAAGCCCTTCCGGCGCGGCGATTCTGATACGGTCGTGCGAGACGCTTACCGCGCAGCCCATTCCGCGCAGAGCCGACAGTACCGACGCGAGGTGGCGCGGCTCCGCGTCCGTGATTTCAATATCCCCGGCGGTCGCGGCGGCGGCGCAGGCGTATGTCGCGGCGGCGATTCTGTCGGGTATAACGCGGTGTTCCGCTCCGGTTTTGACGCGATTGCCCTCGACCGTGACGGTGGACGTGCCCGCGCCGTACACGCTTACGCCGAGTTCGCGCAGGAAGCTCTGCAAGTCCGAATTCTCCGGCTCGCGCGCCGCGTTAGAGATAACCGTGGTTCCGTCCGCGAAACACGCGGCGAGCATCGTGTTCTCCGTCGCGCCGACGCTCGGAAGCCGCAGGGTAATCTTCGCGCCGCGCAGTCTGCCGCACCTGCATATGATATTCCCCGACTCCTCGGATACGTCCGCGCCGAGTTCGCGTAGCGCGGCAAGGTGCATATCGACCGGTCGCGGTCCCAGTTCGCAGCCGCCGGGCGAGGATATTACGGCTTTGCCGCACCTGCCGAGTATCGCGCCGAGGAATATGACGCTCGAGCGCATTTCCCGCATCAGCGAGTGCGGAATCTCGCAGCCGGTAACGTCCGCCGCGCCGACGACCACCTCGCCGCCGTCGCGCCGCGCCGTACAGCCGATGTGCCGCAGGATATTGAACGCCGCTTCCACGTCCGCGATTTCGGGGCAGTTGCGTATAACCGACTCGCCCGAGCCGACAAGCGTTGCCGCGAGAATCGGCAGAACGCTGTTTTTTGCGCCGTGTACGCGGACGGAACCGTTGAGCCGGCTCCCTCCCGCAATCCGAAGTACGCTCATAACGTATACCCCCAGGCTTTTTGTTCGCAGAGGTATACTATGGCGCGGCGCGCGTTTTGGTTACTTGCCCGTGAGCGACATAAGTTCGAGCGCGAACCGTTCCGCGGAGTCCGCGCTGCCGGACGCGCGCGCGGCTTTTCCGATTGCGGCGAGCCGTTCCGCGTCTCCGAGCAGCGACTGGGTCAGCTTCAGCAGCGCGTCCGCGGTCGCGTCCTTTTCGCGGAGCAGTACCGCCGCTCCGGATTTTTCGAGCGCGAGCGCGTTCTTCGTCTGGTGGTCGTTCGGAACGTACGGCGACGGTATAAGCACCGACGCCGCGCCGAGCGCGGTCAGCTCCGACAGCGTGGACGAACCCGCGCGGCAGATTACAAGGTCGGCTGCCGCCATAACGACCGGCATATCGGTAATGTAACTCCGCAGGTCGATATAGTCCGGAAGCTCCGGCAGCCGCGACTTATACTCCGCGAGACGCGCTTCGCCGCCGCCGAAAGCGTGTATGTGCCGGAACGCGCGTTCCTCGGCGTTGCGCCGCACAATGTCGAGCACAACCTCGTTCATACGCCCCGCGCCCTGCGAACCGAAGTACGATACGACGACGCGCTCCGAGTCGGAAAAGCCGAGCGTCCGCCGCGCTTTTTCCCGCGTTACCGAAGCGAATCCGGGCATTATCGGCGTCGGACATACCCTGACCTTTTCCGCGTAACCGAATTCCTTTCCGAAGTCCGGGAACGCGGCGTAGATTCGCGCGCAGTATTTCGCGGCGAGCTTCGTCGTCAGTCCCGGAACCGCGTTCGACTCGTGCAGGACGCAGGGTATTCCGCGCTTCGCCGCCGCGCGCAGCACCGGGTAGCAGATGTATCCGCCCGTGCCGACGACAATATCCGGACGGAATTCGTCGATTACCGCACCGGCGCGCCGCGCCGCGAGCATAAGCAGACCCGCGGCTTTCAGGTTGTGCCGTATTCCCGACGGCGTGAGCTTGCGCTTCAGTCCGTTCATCGGAATGCTGCGGAGAGCGTATCCCGCCGCCGAGACGAGCTTTTTTTCAAGCTCGCGTCCGGTGCCGACGAAAAGCGTCTCCGGCTTCGCCGCAACGAGGCGCAGCGCGCCGGCTGTCGCGAGAGCGGGGTTTATGTGTCCCGCGCTGCCTCCGCAGGCGAACAGCACCCGCATTGAATTTGTGTTTGCCATAGCTGCCCTTTCATTTGCCGCTCCGTCGGGCGAAGCCCTCCGGTTGCTCCGTGCTCGCAGGCTCGCACGGGGTACGCGACTGCGGTCGCGGGGCGCGTATATTTGCCGCTCCGTCGGGCGAAGCCCTCCGGTCGCTCCGTGCTCGCAGGCTCGCGCGCGCCTTACCCTTTCCGCGTAAGTTTCATATCGCGGGAGGCGGACAGCACGATTCCCATTTCAAACAGCTGTATCATCAGAGCCGTTCCTCCGTAGCTGAAAAACGGCAGCGAAATGCCGGTGGACGGAAGCAGGTTCGTCACGACTCCGATGTTGAAAAACACCTGCACGGCAAACATTCCCATAATTCCTATGACGACGAGCGACGAGAATTTGTCCTTCGCGTGCATCGCTATCCAGAAGCCGCGGATTATCAGCAGCGCGAAGATGAAAATGAGCAGAATCGCGCCGATAAAGCCGAGTTCCTCGCAGTAAACCGAGAAAATGTAGTCGTTGTGTTCCTCCGGCAGGTACGAGACTTTCTGCCGCGACTGCCCGAGTCCCACGCCGAGAAGTCCGCCGGATCCGATCGCGTACAGCGACTGGTTAATCTGATACGAGCCGCCGGACGGGTCAGCCTCCGGGTGAAGCCACGAGACAATCCGCGCGAAATGGAAGTCGCCGAGCGCGGCGCGGAAGTTCTGAAGCGCGACCTGACGGTTGGCTCCGTCCGCGATTTCCTGCTCCATTTTGAGCATAGCGGCGGCGTAGCTCTTTTCGATGTACACGATTACCGCGACGACTCCGACCGCAGCGAGTATGATGCCCGCCGCCATAACGCGCTCGTCGAGTCCGCCGGTGAACAGCATTATAACCGCGATTGCGCAGATGATAATCGCCGCCGAAAAGTGCGGCTGAAGCGCGAGAATAATAATTATGACGGCGAGAATTATGCCGAACGGCAGGACGCTCCGGGTAAAGCCCGCTTTGCGGATGCGCTCGCCCGGCGCGCGTTTCACCCTGCCGAGCCTGAGGTTGCGTCTGTCGTCGCACAGCATTTTCGCGAACGCGAGAATCAGTCCGATTTTTACGACCTCGGACGGCTGAAACTGAAAGGCGACAAGATTCAGCCACCGTTTCGCTCCGTTGCGCGCCGCGGCGATCGGAAGCGGCGTAATCGTCAGGAACAGCAGTATTATAGACACATAGAGCATTGCCGCCGCCATACGCCGGTACGAGAGGTAACGCACTTTAGCGAGCCCTCGCACCGTACCCGGCGCGCGCCGCAGGGACGACACGCGCACAGTCGTCGCGAACATCATTGCGATTACGCCGATTACAGCCCAGGTAAGCTGATTCTTGAATACATAGCCCGCGTCGTTGTAGTCGAAGTACGAGTTCGCAAAGCTCGCCGAGAACAGTATCACAAGCCCGATAACGAGCAGCAGAACCGTCAGTATCATAAACTGCCAGTCAACGTGCCGGCGGCGGCGTTCTTCCGTCGCGGCGTCTTCGGCTTCGCTCTCAGCTTCGGCGGCGTACCGGTACTCCCGGACGTCCGCGCTCATATGAGCCACCTGCCGCGGACGGCGAGGAACGACACGGCGGCACACACGACCGAAACCGCGGTAAACGTGAAGAAAATACGGTATTCCCCCCAGCCCGAAAGCTCCAGGTGGTGATGCACCGGAGCCATTTTGAACACGCGCCGCCCGGTTCCGCGGAGTTTGCGCGTGATTTTGAAGCAAGTCACCTGAATCACGTCCGAAAGCGTCTCGCAGAGGTAAATGAAGCCGAGCACGAGCAGAATCAGCGGCATATCGAGCGCGAACGCGAGAGCGCACACGGCTCCGCCGAGAAACTGCGCGCCGGTGTCGCCCATAAAGACTTTTGCCGGGTGAAAGTTGAACAGCAGAAACCCGAGCAGCGCGCCGCCCGACGCCGACGCGAACACTCCCGCCGCGGTGAAGTCCCGCGCGCCGCCTCCCGACCCGTTCCATACGAACGCGACGGCGGCGAAGCACAGCATAACCGGAAGCGTAACTCCGGCGCACAGTCCGTCGAGACCGTCGGTGAGGTTCACCGCGTTGACCTCCGCGATTATCGCGAACGCCGCAAACACGAGATAAACCGGCTCCGGAAGTATCAGCGTCTTATTGACGAACGGGATATACAGGTTCGGCGTAGTGTTGCCGCTGTGCCGCATAAGCAGTACGAACGCGACCGCGACGGCGAGCTGCAACAGCAGCTTCTGCCCCGCGGACAGTCCGAGGTTTTGCTTGCGGCGCAGCTTTTCGAGGTCGTCAAGGAAGCCGATGAATCCGAATATCAGCGCGAACGCGAAGATATAAAGGTGCGTCGGTTCGCCGCGTTTCAGCTCGTCCGCGCCCTGTATCAGAATCGCGGCGAGGATTCCCGCCATAAAGATAACGCCGCCCACGGTCGGGGTTCCGGTTTTCGACTTGTGTCTTTCCGGAGCGTCCTCGCGTATGCTCTGCCCCGCCTTGAGTTTTCGCAAAACCGGAATAATAATCAGCCCGGCGAGCGCGGATACCGCGAACGCGATTCCGAACGACAGAACAAACCCCGTCATTTGTTCACTGCCTCTTCAAACTTCGCCAAAACGTCCGCGACGACCTCGCGTTCGTCGAAGTGATATTTCGTTTTCCCGATAATCTGATACGTCTCGTGACCTTTTCCGGCGAGCAGCACCGTGTCTCCGTCTTCCGCCGCGCCGAGAGCTTCCGCAATCGCTTCGCGCCGGTCGGCGATTACCCGGTACGGCGATTTCGCGGACTGCATTCCCGCGAGAATGTCGGCGATTATCGCGTCCGGCTCCTCCGTCCTCGGATTGTCGCTCGTCACGATAACCAAATCCGACAGCGCGGCGGCAATCGCGCCCATCTCCGGACGCTTGGTTTTGTCGCGGTCTCCCCCGCACCCGAACAGCGTGATGACGCGCCCCGCCGCGCTCTCCCTGAGCGTCGTGATAATCTGCTCAAGCGAGGACGGATTGTGCGCGTAGTCGATTACGACCGTGAAGCCGCGCCCGGTCGGAACGACCTCCGCGCGCCCGATAACGCCGCGGCAGTCCGAGAGCGCGTCCGCGATGTCCGCGAGCGAAAATCCGAGCGCGACGCACGCGGTCGAAGCTGCGAGCGCGTTGTACACCGAGAACAGTCCCGGAATGTGCAGGACAATCTGCTGAAGCGTACCGATTGTAAGCGCGCAGAACTCGACGCGGTCGGGCATAAGCCGCACGCGCTTCGCCGTCACGTCGCACTCGAGCTTGTCGAGCGAATACGTCAGCGCGGAGCCGGGTCTCGCGCCCGCGAGCATACGCGGCGCGAACGCGTCGTCGAGATTCACGACCGCGCGGCGCGACGCGCCGAACAGCAGAGCTTTCGCGTCCGCGTACCCGTCCATTGTGTTGTGGAAATCGAGGTGTTCGTGCGCTAAATTCGTGAACACGCCGGTCTCAAACTCCACGCCGTATACGCGGTCGAGCGCGAGCGCGTGGGACGAGACCTCCATAACGCAGTATTCGCAGCCCGCGGCGGTCATTTCCGCGAACATCGAGTGCAGCTCGTACGCGCCGGGCGTGGTCGGAGCCGCGCTCTCGGTCACGACCGGCTTATCGCCGATAAGGTTCGCGACGGTGCCGATAAGCCCCGCGGGCTTTCCGGTGAGCTTTTCTATGATTCCCTTAATCAGAAACGCCGTGGTCGTCTTGCCTTTTGTTCCGGTAACGCCTACTATTTTGAGCCTATCCGCCGGATTGCCGAAGAAGTTCGCCGCGATTACCGCGAGAGCCGCGCGCGAATTTTCGACGAGTATATACGGCGCGTCCGTTTTCGGACGCTCTTCGCATACGACGCAGACG
This sequence comes from Oscillospiraceae bacterium, assembly GCA_031290515.1. Lineage (GTDB taxonomy): Bacteria > Bacillota > Clostridia > Oscillospirales > Oscillospiraceae > JAIRRO01. The sequence goes on along the minus strand of JAITNK010000076.1, from coordinate 3,350 downwards.
GCGCCGCCGCGCACGGCGTCTCCGGCGTGCGCGTGACCGTCCGCTTCAAAGCCGCGCACCGCGACGAATAAATCGCCGCGGTTTACGCTGCGCGAGTCGCGGCACACGCCGCCGATTTCAAGTCCGGAATCCGCGTTCGTCTCCGCGGGAGTTATTCCGGACAACAGTTCGCCGAGTTTCATTTGCCTTGCCTCCGATTCAGAATACTCCCTCAACCGTATTGTCCACGAGTATTACCTCTATAACGCTCCCGAATTCCGCGTCCGCGCCCGCGGCGACCGACTGCACCGATACGATCGCGCCCGTAAGGTTCGGCGGCACTCCGGTCGAGCGGATAAACAGCCCCGAGGACTCGAGCATCGTCTTGGCTTTCGCGTACGTCTTCCCGGTGAGGTCCGGAACCGTGACGCTCTGGTTGCGCGGCGGCTCCTCTCCCGCGTAGATGATTATCTTGGTGCTCGGCGACACAGTCGCGTTCGCGGCGGGCAGCTGCGCCGTTACCGTACCGCCGTCTCCGACGATTGTGTACTCAAGCCGCGCGGAGCGCAGCGCCTTTTCCGCGTCCGTTACCGTGTGTCCGACGAGCTTCGGCACGGAGACGTTCTGCTCGCGCTGCTGCTCTTCCGTAAGCTGCGGCGCGATACCGAGATACGGCAGCACGTCCGCGAATATATTGCCGACGACCGGAGCCGCCATAGTGCTTCCGTAAATTTCGACGCCCGCCTGGCGCGTCGGATTGTCGAGCAGGAGCAGAATCACGAGCCGCGGGTCGTCCATCGGCGCGGCTCCGCAGAACGAGACTATGTACTCTTTCTCGCCCGTCGCGGCTTCCTTGGACGTTTTCGTAGAGGTCCCGGTCTTGCCGCCGATTCTGTACCCGGGTACCGCGGCGTTCTTACCCGAGCCGATTGCGACGACATTTTCGAGCATCTGCCTGACGCGCTCGCTCGTCTGCTCGGACACGACCTGCCTGACGGACTCCGGGCGGACCGGCGTCACGAGTCCGGTCGAGTTGTCGGTGATTTCCTTAACCAGGTGCGGAGTGTAGAGTATTCCGCCGTTGATTGTCGCGGCGAAACCGGTTATCATCTGAATCGGTGTGATGTTGAACGTCTGTCCGAAGCTCGCGGACGCGAGAGACGACTTGTCTTTCGCGTTCATAAACGACTCGTCGCTCCACCAGATACTGCCCGCTTCGCCGGACACGTCGATGCCCGTTTTTGCGCGGAACCCGAACGCATCGACGTATTTGTAGAACTTCTCCGCGCCGATTCTGAGCCCGATTTCGGCGAACGCGATGTTGCACGAATTCTGCACCGCTTCGGACAGCGTCTGCAAGCCGTGTCCGGTTGCCTTGTGGCAGTGGAGCGGAATGTCGCGCCCGGGAATGTTGTTTATCGTGCCGCCGCAGTAAAACGTCGAGGACTCGTTGACGAGCCCCTCCTCGAGCGCGATAGCGAGCGTAATCGTCTTGAACACGGAGCCGGGTTCGTATGTGTCGGACAACGCCTTGTTGCGCCACTGCGCGTACTGCGCGTCGCTTTTCGCGTTTGCCTGCTCGTTTACCTCGGTCGCCGGGTCGTCCGCGACAAGCGCAAGCTCCGCGAGCAGGTCCTCAGGCAGACCCCACGGGTCGTTGAGGTTGTAGCCGCCGGTCGCGCCGTAGCTCGCGAGAGCCTTGATTTCGCCGTTCCTCGGGTCTATCGCGATACACGCCGCGCCGCTCTTCACCTGCAAGTCCACGACCGCCTGCCACAGGTGCTTTTCGACGTAACGCTGAATCGTCGCGTCGATTGTGAGCGTAATGTCCCTGCCGTCCGCCGAGTCAAAGTAGTTTTCGTAGTCGTTGAACAGCATTTCGGTGCCGGAACCGTTTTTAAGGCGAATCACGCGTCCGTTCACGCCGGTAAGCTCCGTATCGTACGACGCTTCGATTCCTCCGAGTCCGGTGTTGTCCGTGCCGACGAAGCCGATAACCTGCGCCGCGAGACTGCCGTGCGGGTAGTACCGCTTCGTATCCGCCTCAAGATGTATGCTCTTGACCGAGTTCTCCTTTATGAACGTCCTGACGAGCGCGGCTTCCTCCGCCTCTATCTTGCGCTTGACAGTCTGATAGCGCGAGCCGGTTTTCTGCGTCATCTCGTACAGCTTGCCGTAGTCTACGGTGAGGATTCCGGACAGCCCGGACGCGATAAGCTCCGCGTTCTCTTTATAAGAGCGAAGCTCGTACGGGTCGATGAACACCGTCTCCACCGACGCGGACTGCGCGAGAATCTCGCCGTTGCAGTCGTATATCGTCCCCCGGGACGCGGTAATCGTCGTGTCGCGCGTCTGAATGTCGATTGCTTTCGCCTGAAGCTCCTCGTGGCGCGTTATCTGTATGTGAAAAAGTCCCGCGCCGAGCAGCGTGAACAGCATACAAAAGGCGCACATTATGAGGAGTATGCGGCGCAGCATACTCTTGTTCATTTCATTGTTCGCGCGGCGTTCCGCCCGTTTTGACATTGTTTTACCTCATTATCCGCCCGGTCGCGCTCCCGGCGTTTAGCGCGCTGTCGCAGTCAAGCCGTATCGGCAAAGGCGCGCGGCGTTTTGCCCGGCAGAGCGGCGATATAGTCGCTGATTATAATTATACTGCGTTGTCCGGCGGATATGACTGCAAAACCGCGCTGCGCGTCAATCGAACAGTCCGGAGAAAGCAATCAGCAGCGTCTCAAACTTTTTGCCGGTCGCGGCTTCGCCGTGGACAACGGCTTTGTCCGGAACCGTGACGCGGCTTTTTCCGAGACTCGGAGCCGCCCTGACCATACCGAGCCTTTCGGCGGCGATTTTCTCCACGGCGGTAAGCTCGAAAGTGCGCTCGAAGCGCAGGTCAAGCTCGCGCTTTTCCTCGCGCAGAGCCTCAAGCTCGGCGTTCAGCCCGACTTTTTTATTGCCGAACTCGCGGCTCGGCTCCGCGTATATGTCCGAAAGTTCGAGCGTAATCAGCGCGTTAGTGTATATGAGCATCGCCATAAGCCCCGCGACGAAAAAGAACGACAGCACGGCCGCGACCGAAATCCGCGCTTTCCACGACGGTTCCTCGCGGACACGCTCCCGCTCGCGCGGTCTTTCGCGCGGACGCTCCGTTTCCCGCGGAGCGCGCGCCGGTACCGCCGCCGCGCCGCCGTATGTGCCGGTCGCGTAGACGTATTCTTCGTTTTCATAACGTGCGGCAGTCTGCGCCATAGTGTTCGTGTCCTTCCTTATTAACCGCCCGGTCGGCGGAGCCGTCCCGCGCCCGGGCTCCGGCAAAACTGCGGTCGTTACGCGCCTTTTCCGAAACGCGTTTTCACCGGCTGCGACGCGCT
>JAITNK010000033.1 GCA_031290515.1 Oscillospiraceae bacterium | reverse complement strand
CAGGCACAACGGCATAAGCGTCAGCTGCTCGCGGTTTTCCCCGATTGTATATGCCATCGACGCTCCCTCCCAAATCTTGTTTGATATGCTCCTATTTTACCACAGTTTGCTGCACTCTCGCAAGACTTTTTGCGCAGGCTGATACTTCGACACAGTATCACGGTCATAACCCGTTACCGCGCCACCTCCCGGTTCGATTTCCCGCTTTGTTTTTCCCTTATGATTTCCAGTTTGTTCATTATTGCCACCATCCTTTTTCCTCCTCCGTCTGTCTTTTCGCGTTCTTTTTCACTCGCGATTTTACCACTCGACGGGGCTCTTTTGCTTTTTTTGCCGCGTCCTTCGTTTGCTGTTTCCGATTGGTATCCGCAATATAACAGACGTGCGGCGCGGGCGCAATAACCGCGCCGGACACGGCGGCTAACCTGCCTGGCGAGTTGCGCGCGCGGCGGCGCAGTTACGCGAACGCCGCTCCGCGCAGTCGCCGAAAATGCGCATATATTATAAATTAACCGACGATAATTCCGAAGATTTCGTTAAGCAATACAAAACTATTCGGACGTATTGACAGGGCGGATGCGGCGTGATATAATGATTTCAAACAAAATACATAGGCATTATATGCATTGCGTTTTCTCCTGCAGCCCGGAGGAAATATCTCGACAGCTATGTGATTTAGTTAACCGTATGCGATTTACCCGGAGGTGATTTTATCACAATACTCGACGCCGTGGGCGGGACGCCGCTCGTTGAACTGCGCAATATTGCGCAAGGCTTGCAGCCGCCGAACGGCGGCGCGCGGCTTTTCGCAAAGGCGGAGTTTATGAATCCGAGCGGCAGCGTAAAGGACCGCGCGGTGCGCGCTATGCTGCTTGACGGGATTGCGCGCGGACTTCTGACTCGCGAAAAAACGATTATAGACGCTACGAGCGGGAACTCGGGAATCGCGTACGCAATGTTCGGCGCGTCGCTCGGCTACCGCGTAAAACTTTTTATGCCGTCAAACTCAAGCCCGGAGCGCAAGCGCATAATCACAAGCTACGGCGCGGAAATCGTACCGACCGACCCGCTCGAGGGCGCGGACGGCGCGTTCCTCGCGGTGCGTGACGCGGTGGCGCGGGACGCCCGGCAGTATTACTACGCCGACCAGTACAACAATCCGGCAAATCCCGAGGCGCATTACAGCGGCACGGGCGGGGAGATTTGGAAGCAAAGCGCGGGGAGCGTCACGCACTTTATATCCGGAATGGGAACGTCCGGGACGTTTATGGGCGTTTCCCGGCGGCTTAAAACGGAGAATCCGGCGATAAGAACCGTTGCGGTGCAACCCGCGTCGCCGCTGCACGGGATTGAGGGTACAAAGCATATGGCGTCCGCGCTTAAGCCGGGTATCCTCGACGAGAGCATAGAGGACGGCGTTATCGCGGTAACAACCGAGGAGGCGTACGCTATGACGCGACGTCTCGCGCGGGAAGAGGGGCTTTTCGTCGGAATCAGCAGCGGCGCAAACGTCGCCGCCGCGCTGAGACTTGCGGAAACGCTTGACCGGAACGCGGTGCTTGTGACGATATTGTGCGACAACGGTTCGAGGTATATGTCCGACTCGTTTTGGGAGAATACAGTAAGCGGGGACGGTGATAAAATATGATTATCCTGCCGGAGATTCTCGCGGCGCGAATCCGAGAGGAGGGAGAACGGTCGTATCCCGACGAATGCTGCGGCGCGGTTTTCGGCACCGCGACCGATGACGGCGCGAAAAGCGCGGTCAGCATCCTGCCGGTTGACAACGCCCGCGACGACGGAGAGAGTTACCACCGCTTCGTCATTACGGCTGAAGATTACCTGAAAGCGGAGCTTGAGGCGCGCTCGCGCCGGCTCGATATAATCGGCTTCTATCATTCGCACCCCGACCACCCCGCCGAGCCGTCCGAGTACGACAAAGAACACGCGCTGCCGTTCTACTCGTACGCGATTGTTTCGGTGAACAACGGCGCGGCGGCGGAGCTTACAAGCTGGGAGCTTGCGCCCGACCGGAGCGTATTTTATAATGAGGAAATTCTTGAAGGGAGTCAAACATAATGGCGTCGCTGCTCATACCGACCGCGCTCCGCGCGTTCACGGACAGAAAATCAGAAATCGAGGTTGCCGCCCGGACGGCGGGCGAAGCGGTCGCCGCGCTCGCGGAGGCTTATCCCGATATTAAGCAGCACCTGTACGAGGACGGCGGCGCGCTGCGCTCGTTCATCAACGTCTTCGTCGGTGAAACGAATATCAAGTCGCTGAACGGACTCGACACGCCGATTGACGCGGACGCGACGGTCGTGCTTGTTCCCGCGATTGCCGGAGGGGTGCGATGATTTTCCCGGAGAGCGTCATTCCGGACGAAAGAGCCGAATCGCTGACAAACGATGAAATTTCGCGCTACAGCCGGCACCTGCTGCTGCCCGAAATCGGAATCGGAGGACAGGAGAAGCTCAAGGCTGCAAAGGTTTTGATTGTCGGCACGGGAGGACTCGGCGCGCCGCTCGCGCTGTATCTTGCCGCCGCCGGAGTCGGCACGCTCGGTATCGTTGACTTTGACTTCGTCGAAGCGTCGAACCTCCAGCGGCAGATTATTCACAGTACGCGCGACATCGACCGACCGAAAGTCGCGTCCGCGCGCGACAGGATCCGCGGGCTGAACCCCGGAGTCAAGGTCGTCGAGTACAACACGACGCTCACGAGCGCGAACGCGCTGGACATAATCCGCGGTTACGACATAGTCGCGGACGGCACGGACAACTATCAGACGCGCTATCTCGTCAACGACGCGTGCGTCCTGCTCGGCAAGCCGAACGTGTACGGCTCGATATACCAGTTCGAGGGGCAGGCGAGCGTGTTCTATGCCAAGGAGGGACCGTGTTACCGATGTCTGTATCCCGCTCCGCCGCCGCCGGGTCTCGTTCCGTCGTGCGCCGAGGGCGGTGTGATGGGCGTTCTGCCCGGCATAATCGGAACGATACAGGCGGCGGAAGTGCTGAAGCTCATCGTCGGCGGCGCGGGAAGCCTTATCGGCAGACTGCTGCTGTTCGACGCGTGGAATATGAAGTTCCGCGAGCTGAAAATCGACAAAGAGGAAAATTGTCCGGTTTGCGGCAAGCACCCGACCATTCACGAGCTGATTGACTACGAGCAGTTCTGCGGACTGAACCCGCCTGCCGGGGAAACGCCGGTTTCCACGCTTACTCCGCTCGAGCTTAAGGCGCGGATCGACGCGGGCGACAAGCTCAGAATAGTGGACATACGCGAGGGACACGAGCGCGCGATCGCAAAGTTCGCGAATTCCGTAGCAATCCCACTCGGGCAAATCGCGCGGCGCATCGACGAATTCGACCCCGCGACCGACACCGTGTTCCTGTGCAAAATCGGCAAACGCAGCATATACGCGATCCGCGCGCTCGAGAAAGCGGGCTACACCGGCAGAATGTTCAATCTTCAGGACGGCGTCAACGGCTGGGCGCGCGACGTGGACGCGTCGCTGCCTCAATACTGAAAACTACTGCGAATACGCAAATAAGATTTTCGGAGGGAAAACAAAATGGCGGACAACAAAAACAATATCCCGAACGCGTTAGGGCGCGAAGCTGCGTATCAGCTGGCAAACGTCACCAAGACCACGCCGCAGTTCGGCGCGGTCACGCCGCGCTGGCTGACGAAATTTCTTGAGTTCAAGGGACTCGACGCGGGCATTTACCGCGTGAACCGCGTCGTAGAAGGTGATACGCCGCTCGACGCGCTGTGCAGTCAGGACCCGAACTCGACCGAGATCCCGCAGGGATATATCGAGTATCAGACGAAGCCGCGCGAGTATCAGCTAAGCTCCGTGTCCACGATTCTGAACGTGGATACGCGCGTGCAGGACGTGTACTCCTCGCCGTACGACCAGACGAACGAGCAGCTCGCGCT
>JAITNK010000040.1 GCA_031290515.1 Oscillospiraceae bacterium | reverse complement strand
TTGAGCGACGGGAGGCTCTGCCGCCCGAGCGGTAAACAAGGTGAGCGAGCGAACGGGTTCGCTCGCCGCCGCGGGTAACGTTCCGTCAGCGAGCTTGCGAGCATACGGAACGGCAGCGGCGTTTTTGAGTCGCAACGCGGCGAAAAATATTGAGCGACGGGAGGGCTTGCCGACCAAGCGGCAAACAATGTGAAGAGTCGTCGCAGACGGCTCCGCCGCGAGTAACGTTCCGTCAGCGAAAACGAGCGCAAGCGATGTTTGAGCCTACGGAACGGCAGCGGCGTCAAATTCGAGCTTTGCGAGAATTTATTGAGCGACGGGAGGCTCCGCCGACCGAGCGGTAAACAACGTAAGCGAGCGAACGGGTTCGCTCGCCGCCGCGAGTAACGTTCCGTCAGCGAGCTTGCGAGCATACGGAACGGCAGCGGCGTTTTTGAGCCGCTACGCGGCGAAAAATATTGAGCGACGGGAGGCTCCGCCGACCGAGCGGCTAATGAGCGCAGGGAGGCTTCGCCGACCAAGCGGCTAATGAGCGACGGTCGGCTCCGCCGGTCAAGCGGAAAACAGTTGACAAAAAGAATAATTTATCGTATAATTTGCCTGTACCGGTTTATCTACCGGCTGCCGCTTCTTTAACCGCGCGGCAGATGAATTTTAATTTCGGAGGGCAAAATTATGGCAAACGTATTTTCAAACGCGGGTTCGCACAGTATATTTTCGTGGGGGAACCTCGGCGACATCAAGGAGGGACGCGGCGACCTCGGCGAGGAGATGCCGGTTCTCGTGTACCGCCTGATGCAGTACACAATGCTCGACGTGCTTTCAAAAGAGTACGGCAACGACAAGGCGAACGAGTTTTTCAGAAGCGCGGGACACCTTGCGGGGACTGAGTTTTCGCATAATGTGCTTGACCTCGGCGTCGATTTCCCGACGTTCGTGTCGAACCTACAGGCGGCTCTCAAGACTCTGAAAATCGGAATTCTGCGTATGGAAGCGTTCGACGCGGACACCGGCGACATCGTGCTTACGGTCGGCGAAGACCTCGATTGCAGCGGACTCCCGATTACCGACGAAACCGTCTGCAACTACGACGAGGGTTTCATCGCCGGAATTCTCGAGGCTTACACCGGCAAGGTGTACGACGTGCGCGAGGTTGACTGCTGGGCGAGCGGCGACCGCGTCTGCCGCTTCAACGGCAAGGCGCGATAGTTACGGATGAACCTCGACGCAATCGCGCAAATCGCCCGTGCGCGGCTCGCGGACGCCCGCAGTCACGCGTGGAAAGAACGCGGCAACAAATACACGCACGGACGGCGCGTGGCGAAGCTCGCGCTGACGCTCCGCCGCGGTCTGTTTCCGGACGACGCGTCCGGCGACGAGGTGCTTACCGTCGCGGCGTGGTTTCACGACATTTGCAACGGCGCGGAAAATCACTGCGAACTCGGCGCGAATGAGACGCGGCTGCTGCTCGCGGACGCGGTTTCTCCGCCGGAGCTTGACGAAATCTGCGCGATAATCGCGGTGCACGACGAGCGCGGTCTCGCGGGGCTGTCCGCCGCCGCGCGGCTTCATCAGGACGCGGACATTCTCGACCACGCGGGCATCGACTTTCTGCGGGTGCATTTTCTCGCCGGAATCGAATACGACGAGACGATTGACGAGTCGCTTGACTGGCTGCGCGGGAACTATCTCCCGTGGGAAACGAAAGCCCGCGGCGAGCTGCACTTCGAGCCGTCGCGCGAAATCTTCGATGAGAAATCCGCGTTTATGCGCGGCGTTATAGAGCGAATGAACGGCGAGTACGACTTCAGTTAACGGATAACGGACAGCCGTCCCCCGGCGGCGGCGGACGGCAGTCTGCAGGAAAGGTGCGTGGCGCATTGAGCGAAAAGGAAAAGAACGTCGCCGATACCCTATTTGAATACCTGCGCGACGTGATTTATTCGCCCGCGAAAGCCGCGCTTGACGTTGACGCGCTCCCGGACGAATTCAAACAGCTCGGCGAGGGGCTTGCGTACCTTGCGGAGTGCGTTCTCGAAACGCAGGAGTTTGCCCGCGGACTTGCGAAAGGCGACCTGTCGGTCCGGATTCCGCCGTCGTCGAATATGCTCGCCGCGCCTCTGAAATCGCTTCACGCGTCGCTGAAACATCTGACCTGGCAGGCGGGAGAGGTGGCGAACGGCAACTATAACCACAACGTGGATTTCCTCGGCGAGTTTTCGGATTCGTTCAACAAGATGATTTCGCAGCTGACGGTGCAGCGAGACGTGCTGCTTGAAGCCTACGAGGAGGCGAGCGCGCGCAGTCAGGAGCTTGAAAACGTCGCGTACCACGACCCGCTGACCGGCGTTTACAACCGCGCTTTCGGAATGACGGCTCTGAACAAACTGGTGGAGGACGGGACGCGGTTCGCGCTCGCTTTCATCGATATGGACAACCTCAAGTATGTCAACGACCTCTACGGGCACAACGAGGGCGACAAGTATATAATGCTCGTCGTCGGGTTTCTGCGCGAGTTTTTCGACGATTCGTACATCTGCCGTCTCGGCGGGGACGAGTTTATGGTGCTTAAAAAAGACGGCGGCGCGGAGGCGACCGGCGCGGAATTCGAGCGGCTCCGCACGAAGCTCATCAGGAAGTCCGAGGACCCGGACATTCCGTATATGACGAGCCTGAGCTACGGGATTATCGACGTTCCGCCGGGTACGACGGAGAGCGTCAGCGACCTGCTGATGCACGCCGACGAAAAAATGTACGCGTACAAGGTCGCGCACAAAATGCAGCGTAAGAACTGATATTTACCGCACTGCCGGCGAAGGTTCCCGTCGCTTAAGGTTTCGCAAAACCTCTGCTTGACATTTCCCGCGTTTGTGATATGATATGTATCACGTTTTGCCGAAACGCCGGCGCGCAGGGCTTTGCCCGAGCAAGCGGCAGACACAACGTGGAGAGCCGTCGCAGACGGCTCCGCGACCGCAGGCGCGTACCCCCGCGCGAGCTTTGCTCGCGCTTGAGCGCGGGGAGGGCTTTGCCCGACCAAGCGGCAAATAGCCGTCGCAGACGGCTCCGCGACCGCAGGCGCGTACCCCGCGCGAGCTTTGCTCGCGCTTGAGCGCGCGAGGGCTTTGCCCGACCAAGCGGTAAATAAGCGACGGTCGGGCTTCGCCCGACTGAGCGGATAATGAAAGGAATGTGATAGTTGGAAAAAGAGTTAATACGCCTTGAAAACTGCACTATGGCGTTTGACGACGAGGTTGTTTTAGACAACATAAGCCTAAGCATCAGGGACAAAGAATTTCTTACGCTGCTCGGTCCTTCCGGCTGCGGAAAGACGACTACGCTGCGAATCATCGGCGGGTTTACAAAACCTGTCTCCGGCGGCGTTTTCTTCGACGGCGTAAGAATTAACGATATGCCGCCTCACAAGCGGAATGTCAATACCGTGTTTCAGAAATACGCGCTGTTCACACACCTTAACGTGTTTGAAAACGTCGCGTTTGGTCTTCGTCTGCAAAAACCGAAACTGTCAAAAGCCGAAATAGCGCGCCTGGTCGATGAAATGCTCGAGGTAGTTTCGCTCCGCGGCTTCAATAACCGCGACGCGTCGAGCCTGTCCGGAGGACAGCAGCAGCGCGTCGCTATCGCGCGCGCTCTCGTGCTGAAGCCGCGCGTACTCCTGCTCGACGAACCGCTCGGCGCGCTCGACCTTCGCCTCCGCAAGGATATGCAGAACGAGCTTAAGCGCATACAGCAGCAGACGGAAATCACGTTCGTCTACGTCACGCACGACCAGGAGGAGGCTCTCGCGATGAGCGACACCGTCGTAGTTATGGACGGCGGCATAATCCAGCAGATAGGTTCGCCGGAGGACGTGTACAACGAACCGAAAAACGCGTTCGTCGCCGACTTTATCGGCGAATCGAATATCGTAGACGGCATAATGCGGAGCGACGGCGAGGTTGAAATCTTCGGACGGCGGATGAAGTGTCTCGACGGCGGCTTCGGTAAGGACGAACCGGCGGACGTCGTCATACGCCCGGAGGATATTGACATCGTGCCGCTCGGCTCGGACGCCGCTATGCTCACCGGGCAGGTCACAAACGTGACTTTCAAGGGCGTACACTACGACATTATCGTCGATTTCAAGGGCTTCAAGTGGCTCATACAGACGACCGACCTTTCCCCCGTAGGCGGCAAAATCGGAATCAAGCTCGACCCGGACAGTATTCATATAATGAAGAAAAGCCGGTATTCAGGTATGTTCGGCGACTATTCGTCGTACTCCGCGGAGTACGACGATATATCGGACGCGTCGCTCGGCGAGGACGACGTGGAGGACGACGAGTGACGCGCGGGGTGTTTACCGCTGCGCTTAGTGCTGCGCACGGGGGACGCGCCTGCGGGACGTTTACCGCTTGCGCCGGCAAAGCCGACGCTTCGCTTCGCGCTTCGCGCGGGGGACGCGCCTGCGGGCGCGGTGCGCGCTGATGCGCGCCGCACGCCGCGGCTCAATAGCCGCCAAGCTCGCGAAACCGCAGGCACTCGCCGCGCCCTATGTGCTGTGGCTCGCGGTGTTCGTCGCCGCGCCGATTCTGATAATCGCCGTGTTCGCGTTTGTGCGGAACGGCGGCGGATTCACGCTGTCGCACTTCGCGGAGGCGGCACGGTCGTGGAAAGTGTTCGGACGCTCGTTCTGGCTCGCGTTTGTGGCTACCGCGATATGTCTGCTGCTCGGGTACCCGCTCGCCTATGTGCTGTCGCGCGAGTCCGCGAACGTACAGCGCGTTATGTCGATGCTCATTATGCTGCCGATGTGGATGAATTTCCTGCTCCGCACATACGCCTGGATGTCGATTCTCGAGGAGAACAACGGACTGCTCAACCGGCTTCTCGGCTTCCTGCGCCTGCCGCAGCTGCATATCGCGAACTCGCCGACGGCGGTTGTCATCGGAATGGTGTATAACTTCCTGCCGTTTATGGTACTGCCGCTGTACTCCGTGCTCGTGAAGCTCGACAAGCGGCTCGTCGAGGCGGCGCAGGACCTCGGCGCGACCCCGGTGCAGGTGTTCCGCCGGGTGACGTTCAGGCTCAGCCTCCCGGGAGTTATCTCGGGCGTTACTATGGTGTTCGTACCCGCGGTATCGACGTTCGCGATTTCAAAGCTGCTCGGCGGCGGCAAGAGCGACCTGCTCGGCGACCTTATCGAGCGCAACTTTCTCAGCAACAAGCCGTTCGGAAGCGCGATTTCGCTCCTGATGATGGTTATCTGTATGGTTTTCATCGGGCTTATGAACAAATTCGGCGACGGCGGGGAAGGGACGCTGGCGATATGACGAAAAACAGACTGCCCGGCAGACTCTACACCGCGCTGATTATGCTGTTCCTCTACGCGCCGATTTTCGTGCTGATTGTGTTCTCGTTCAACGCGACGAAGTCGCGCACCGTGTGGGCGGGCTTCTCGCTGAAGTGGTACACCGCGCTGCTGCGCGACAAGCAGATTCTCGGCGCGTTCTACACAACGCTCGCCGTGTCGCTCATATCCGCCGCGGTCTCGACGGTTATCGGCACATTCGCCGCGATCGGACTGTTCGATATGAAGCGCAAGCTGCGAAGCCCCGTGCTGTTCGTCAACAACATTCCGCTTGTCAACGCCGATATAATCACCGGCGTGGCGATGTGTATGCTGTTCGTCGCGCTCGGCACGTTTCTGAAGTTCAAGCTCGGCTTCGGTACGCTGCTTATCGCGCACGTTACGTTCAACATTCCGTACATCATTCTCTCGGTTATGCCTAAGCTGCGCCAGCTCGACGGAAACCTGCTCGACGCGGGGCGCGACCTCGGCTGCACCTGGTTCGGCACTCTGTGGCGTGTCATATTCCCCGAGATTATGCCCGGCATAATCAACGGCGCGCTCATCGCGTTTACAATGTCTATCGACGACTTTGTGATTTCCTACTTCACAGCCGGGTCGGACGTGGAAACGCTGTCGATGTCCGTGTACTCTATGACCCGAAAGCGCATTTCGCCGGAGGTAAACGCGCTTTCGACGCTGCTGTTCGTCACGGTGCTGATACTGCTGCTCGCAATCAACATAAGGTCGCGCGGGCAGAACAAATCCCCGGAGACCCGCTGACGGCGGGCTTATAAATCCGATAACCACAACGGCACTTTGTGCCTACGGTATAATCCGCAGACCGCCGGGCGAAGCCCTTCGGGTCTGCTCAAGACCATATACCACAACGGCACTTTGTGCCTGTGCTATAATATTTTTGGAGGGTATACAATGAAAAAAATCAGAAGGCTTCTCTCTCTCGGACTCGCGACGTCGCTCGTTTTCGCGGTTATCGCGCTGTCCGCCTGCGCGGCGGGACCCGTAGTCCGCGTCTTTAACTGGGGCGAGTACATAGACGAGGACATTTTCAAGGAATTCAAGAAGCAGACCGGAATCAAGGTCAAATACTCGACGTTCGACACGAACGAGGCGATGTACGCGAAAATCGCGGCGGGCGGCACGAACTATGACATTGTGATTCCGTCCGACTATATGGTCGGGAGGCTGATTGAGGAAAAAATGCTCGAGAAAATCGACTTCGCGAACGTCCCGAACGCGTCGCTCATCTCCGACGAGTACCGAAACCCGGCTTACGACCCGACGGGCGAGTTTTCCGCCGCCTATATGTGGGGCACCGTCGGGCTGATTTACGACTCGACCGTTATCACCGAAAAACCGACGAGCTGGGGCGCGCTGTTCGACCCCGCCAACCGCGACGACGGCATACTGATGGTTGACAACGAGCGGGACGCTCTCGGTATCGCGCTCAAGTACCTCGGCTATTCGCTGAACACCGAGAGCGAGTCCGAGCTTCGCGAAGCTCTCGCCGTACTCACGGCGCAGAAGCCGATAGTCCAGCAGTACACGATGGACCAGGTCTACGACCTTATGGAGGGCGGCGAAGCCGCAATCTGCGCGTACTATGCCGGCGATTTCATCACGATGTACGAGCATAACCCCAAGCTCGCTTTCTCGCTTCCGGACGAGGGCGCGAACGTATTTTCCGACGCGATGTGTATTCTCAAGGGCGCGGAGAACAAGGCGAACGCCGAGGCGTTCATCAACTTTATGTGCTCCACCGAAATCGCGGAGCGTAACCAGGCTGTGACGGGATACGTCTCCGCGAACGGCGAAGCCGCCGCGGCTCTCAAAGCGGAGCTTGACGGCGACTTCCTCGAAGTGCTGTTCCCGAGCGAGGAGGTTCTCGCAATCTGCGAGCCGTTCTATAACCTCCCGAAAGCGACGCGCGACCTGTACGTTGCGCTGTGGAATCAGCTAAAGGGGTAAAAGCTGCGCAAATGCAGCGACAAAGAAGCCGCCGGTCGCAGCCCGGCGGCTTCTCCGTTTCAACGCGGAACGCGGGGGGACGCGCGCGTTGCGTTACTCGAACAGAGCTTTGACCTCGTCGCGCGCCTTGAACGCGCCGTATACTTCGACGGACGCGATTGCCTGCGCGGCGAGCTTCGCGTCAATGTCGTCGCGCAGCTCGAGGGTTCCGATTACGAAGATTTTCGCTCTTTGCCCGGCGTCCCGCCACTCCTCGAGGTCGCCGCGGCTGAACGTCAGCGAGCCCGTCGCCGCGCGATACTCCGCGCCGCGCGCGCCGTTTGCGAGGAACTGCTGGAAGTCCGACTCGTGCCGCCGCAGCTCGAGCTGTACGGCGAAGCGCACAAAGTCCGAACGCCCGGAGTACAGTCCCATTCCGGCGGTCAGATAGTCGATTTGCGCTACCTCGGTTTCGGTGAAGTTGACCGTAAGTTTTTCGCTTTTCATACTTGAATGCTCCTTATAGATGTGATTTAGATGTTGTACACCATCTGTTTGGAGTATATCACGCTTGTTTCGTTTTGTCAACAACAAATTTAATTTTTTTTTGAGGACTTGCGCGCGATTGAAATAATGTGTGCGAACACCCGGTACACGCGACGCGTCCAAACGCAAAACAGCACTCCGCGAAAGCGGAGTGCTGTTTTGCGTTTGCGCGTTACTTCGAGAGCGTGTCGCCGAGCTGCATCGCGTAGGCGAGAGCGCGCCCGTAGCTGTTGCCGTTGAGCAGCAGGGGGTAATCGACGGCGTACATTCCGCCGGCGGCGTTGCCGACGGCGTACAGCCCCGGAATCGGCTCCGCATCCGCCGAGAGGACGTTAAGCGAGCCGTTCGTGACGGCTCCGCCGAACACGTCGAGCAGGGACGGACCCCATTTGAGTGCGAAATACGGCGGCTTCGTGACGTTCGTGAGGAACTCGCCGCGCTTGCCGAAGTCCGTGTCGTCGCCGGACGCGACTACCGCGTTGTACCGCTCGATTGTCGCGCGGAGTTCGTCCGCCGGAACGCCGATTTTCCCGGCAAGCTCTTCAATCGTGTCCGCGACAAAACCGTTGCCGCCGTTGACGAACACGTCGCCCTCGCCGCCGTTGCCGAACACGCTGCTGCCGTAAATGGTGCCGTCGATGGAGTTTTTGAGTCCGTCGCGGTCGAACGGCTGTCCGAGCGTCGCGAGAGGCGACATTCCCTGACCGCCGAGCAGTTCCCACCGCGCTTCTATCTCGTCAAGCCACTTGCTGTCGAACACCGAAAACGCGAAGTCGCCGCCCGGCTGCATCATACAGCGCACGGACTTCGCCTGCATCCAGGTATCCTCGTTCATAAAGCGTTTGCCGAGCTGATTGACGTGCAGGAAAAAGAACTGATAGCCGCTGTAACCGAGCGCGTGAAGCGTCGGCGCCCATTCGGCGTTGTCGAGGATTCCGCCCGCCCAGTACGCCATTTTCTGTCCGTCGCCGGTGTTGCCCGCGCGGGGGAAGTGCTTCGACGCGCGCATACCGATTGGGCAGAACGCTTTGAGCATCTCTTCGTTTGCCGAAGCGTCGCCGGTCGCGAGGACGACGGCTTTAGTGCCGATGTAACGGCGGTATTTGCCGTCCTTGCCCTTTGCGACGGCGGCGGTGACGCGTCCGGACGCGTCCTTTTCAAGCTGCTCCGCCGCGACCCCGCGGAAGAGCTGCCCGCCGTTTTTGAGGAATTCCTTTTCAAGGATTTCGCAGGCGAGCGTGCCTCCGCCGAACTGCTCGTACTCGGTGCAGTCGGGCTTCTTGAAAATGTGATGCGTACCGGGGTATTCGTTGAACATCAGACCCTTGTACCCGACATAGAGCGACACGTCGATTCCGCCACCGGCAAGCTCGCACAGCCACTCGAAGCCCTCGCCGCTGCGGTTAATGAAAATCCACAGCAGTTCCTCCTCGACGCGGCTTCCACTGACCTTGAGCCAGTCGGCGGCGAGCTGCTTCTTGTCGATGACGACGCCAAGCTCCGCCATATACGTCGTGTTGATTGCGGCGATTTGCCCAGCGAGCGCGACGAGCCGTTCGTTTTTGTCAATCACGATACCCGAAAGCCCTTTTGCGGTGACGCGCGCCGCCGCGGCGAGTCCGGAAATGCCGCCGCCAACGATGACGACGTCCGCCGTAAGCGTCTCCGCGATTTCGGACTCCGGAACCGGAGCCGGCGGATTCTCCCAGGAATAGCCTCTTTTCTCCGAGCGGTTAGAGTAGAACTTCATCTCAAGCGACATTGAACTTTCCTCCTGTTATTGTTGTTTGGTACTATACTTGAAATGATTATAGCATAGTGCAACAGAGTTGTCACGTTTTTTTGAAGAATTTTGTGAGGTTTGCCGCGAAAAAGTTTGTGAAAATCCCTCTTGCAGTTTGCCGGCGGTTGTGGTAGAATAGCAAAGCGCATAAGCGCAGCCGGGTGTGCTTTCCGTTTCTGCGTTCAATAATGCTTTATTTTAATTCATAATTTGTAATTCGCGAGAGCGGCGTTCGCGGGTGTAGTTCAGTGGTAGAACACCAGCCTTCCAAGCTGGTTATGTGGGTTCGATTCCCATCACCCGCTCCAGGATTATAACGGAATCTTATCAGAAGATTGAAAGGAATAGTTTTTCTTATGGCGGACTACAAGTCGATGTATTATTATTTAGCGGGGCGGACGGCGACCGCCGTCGATGTGCTTGAAGCTACCACAAGTATAAGGCGGCTTCTGTCGAATCGCTTGTCAACCTTAAAGAAAAACTCAAATTAGCGCAGCAAGAGACTGAAGATATGTTTAT
>JAITNK010000022.1 GCA_031290515.1 Oscillospiraceae bacterium | reverse complement strand
CCGCTATATAAGCTCCGCCGCCGTCCGGGCGAACGCCGCCGCGTCCGCGATTCCGACTCCCGCCGTAAGCTCCGCGAGCGAGCAAAGCACCTCCGCGAGCTTCGCGGCGCGGTCCCGGTCGTCCGAGTAAGCCGCGCCGAGTTTCGCGAACAGCGCGTGTTCCGGGTTAAGCTCCAGCACGCGCTCGGCTTTGACGTTTTCGGCTCCGTCCCGGCTTACGGACGAGAAATATTTCTCCATTTCAAGCGTCACCGAGCCTTGCGCCGTAAGCGCGGACGCAGCGGCTTTAAGGTTCTGCGACAGTCTGACCGAGGCGACGCGCCCACCGAGCGTCTCTTTCACGAACGCAAGCAGGTCTGCGGACGCTTTTTCTTTCTCGCCCGCCGACTTCTTTTCGTCCTCTGAGCGCAGTCCGAGGTCGTCCGCGCGGACGCTTTTAAGTTCTTTTTCGCCGGTTTTTCCTATCATCTGCGCGGCAAAATCATCGATTTCGTCGGTCATCAGCAGTATGTCGTATCCGCGCTCGAGCACAAGCTCCGACTGCGGCAGTGCGCGCAGCGCGGCAGCGTCCGAACCGACCGCGTAGTAAGCGAACGGCTGGTCGGCGAGCATAGTTTCTTCGTACTCCTTCAGCGTTATGAGCTTGTCCGACTTCGCCGAGCGGAACAGCAGCAGTCCGAGCAGGTTGTCCCGGTTCTCGCCGTAGCCCTGCAAAAAGCCGTATTTGATTTGCAGTCCGAACTGCGCCCAGAACGCGTCGTACTTTTCGCGGTCGGCTTCGAGCAGACGCAAAAGCTCCGCGCGGAGCTTTTTTTCGAGACTTGACGCGATAACGCGCAGCTGCCGGTCGTGCTGCAGCAGCTCGCGCGAGATGTTCAGCGACAGGTCGGGCGAATCGACCACGCCGCGCGCGAAACGGAAATGCTCCGGCAAAAGCTCGGCGCACCGCTCCATAATAAGCACTCCGGAGGCGTACAGCTTCAGTCCCGGCTCGTAGTCGCGCGTGTAGTAGTCGTACGGTGCTTTCCCGGGTACGAACAGCACCGAGCGGTACGACACCGCGCCCTCCGCGTCCACGCGGACGACCGCCGCCGGGTCGTCCTCCTGCGAGAACTCATTCTTGAAAAACTCCGCGTACTGCTCGTCCGTGACCTCGCTTTTCGGCCGCTGCCACAGCGGAACGCGCGAGTTTACGACCTCGCGCTCGGTATAGTCCTCCCAAGACGGCGCACTCTTGCCGTCCGCGTCCGGTTCGCCGTCAACCCTGCGGGATTTTGTAACGTCCATATAAATCGGGTGGCGGATATAGTCCGAGTATTTTTTGACGAGCGAGTGTAGCGTATATTCGCCGAGAAACTCGCCGTACTTTTCGTCGTCCGTGTCCGGCTTTATGTACATTATTACGTCGGTACCCGGCTCCGCGCGGTCGCCGTCCGAAACCGTATAGCCGTCGCTGCCCTCGCTCTCCCAGACGTGCGCCGTCTCCTCGCCGAACGCGCGCGACACTACGGTCACTTTGGACGCGACCATAAACGCGGAGTAAAAACCCACTCCGAACTGCCCGATAATGTCCGGCTCGCCGTCCTTGCCGTCCGCTTCCCGCCTGAATTTGAACGAACCCGAGCGCGCGATAACGCCGAGGTTGTTTTCAAGCTCCTCCGCCGTCATACCGATTCCGTTGTCGGACACGGTGAGCGTCCGCGCTTCCGCGTCCGCCCTGATTTCAATCGCGAAATCCTCGCGCGCGGTAGTCACCGAATCGTCCGTAAGCCCGCGGTAGACGAGCTTGTCGATTGCGTCGGACGCGTTGGAGATAAGCTCGCGCAGGAATATTTCGCGGTGGGTGTAAATTGAGCCGATCATAAGCTCCAGCAGACGTTTGGACTCCGATTTGAATTGTTTCTTTGCCATTGTATGTTGTACCCTCCTTGTATTAGCCGCTTGGTCGGGCGAAGCCCTCCCGTCGCTTATTTATCGCTTGGTCGGGCAAGCCCTCCCTGCGCTTGATTAGCCGCTCCGCACGGCAAAGCCGCGCTGTCGCTCAATATTTTTCGCACTCTGCGGAGTACTCAAAAACGCCGCTGCCGTTCCGTATGGCTCGCAAGCTCGCTGACGGAACGTTACTCGCGGCGGCGAGCGAACCCGTTCGCTCGCTCACGTTGCTTGCCGCTTGGTCGGGCAAAGCCCTCCCGTCGCTCAAAGTTTCGGCACAACGGCGGTCGTGACGCGCCTGTGCCGAAAGCCGTCCCCTAAAACTGCGGCGTACCCGCAGTACTCAACTGCGCCGCGCGGTGTGCGGCTACCCACCGCAACGACCCTGCGCGAACAGCGTGAGCGCGTTTTTCGTTCCCCTAAGCCAAGGGGAGAGTGCAGAGAGGGGGCGAGCGGCGTTTGAGCCGCACCCTCTTTGCTCCGCGCCGCTCGCAAGCGGCGCAAACCCGCCACGCGGCGAAATGCGTCCCGCACTCCGCAGAGTACGAAACCCGCACGCCACGCGGCGCGTCACACTTTCATCTGCCTGCGCCGCGAAATGTTTATCGGTCCCTCCCGCATTGTGTCAAGGTTGAACAGCGACTTCGCGAGACCGTTCGCCACGCACAGCTCCGCGTCGTCGGCGACCCTCGTCGGGATATTCGTACGCATTTCAATAAGCTTGTCGAATCCCCAGATAAGCGCGCCGCCGCCGGTCAGCACAATGCCGTTCTGCGACACGTCGGCGACAAGCTCCGGCGGAGTCGCCTCGAGTACGCGGTGAATCATCTCGACGATGCGCTCGCTCATCTCGTTGAACGCCTCGAGAATCTCGGTCGTGTTGATAGACACGATGCTCGGCAGACCGTTCATAAGATTTCTGCCCTTCATATCGACGGTCGCCGTGTCGTCTTTCGGGAACACGCAGCCGATGTTCTTCTTGACCTCCTCCGCGGTGTTGCCGCCGATTAGGACGGAGTGGCGGCGTTTTATGTACCGCACAAGCTCCTCGTCGAACGCTTCGCCGCCGGCTTTGAGCGACATAGACTCGACCACGCCGCCGAGACTCAGTACTGCGACGTCCGTCGTACCGCCGCCGCAGTCCACGACCATATGCCCGTCCGGGCGCGAAATATCGAGTCCCGCGCCGAGTGCCGCCGCGAGCGGAGCTTCCATTAAGTACACCTTGCGCGCGCCCGCCGCCATTCCGATTTCAATGACCGCCCGCTCCTCGACCTCGGTAATGCCGGACGGCACGGAGATAATGACGCGCGGCTTGAAAAGCCCGATAGACACCGCTTTTTTGACGAGCTCGCGCAGCATACGCTCCGCCGTGTCGTAATCTGAGATAACGCCGTCGCGCAGCGGGCGAATCGCCACGATATTGCCCGGAGTTCTGCCGAGCATTCGCTGCGCCGCCATACCGACGGCGAGAAGCCGCCCCGTGTTCCTGTCCATAGCGACGACGGCGGGTTCGCGCATTATAACGCCCTTGCCGCGCGTTGAGACAAGCACGCCCGTCGTACCGAGGTCGATACCGATG
>JAITNK010000018.1 GCA_031290515.1 Oscillospiraceae bacterium | reverse complement strand
CGCACCGTGCGCGGCGCGGTTGAAGACCGCGAGCGCGCGGCAGTCCGAGGGGACGGCATTTCGGCGCAGGCGCGTCTCACGGAAGCGGCGTTGTGCCGAAACTTAGAGCGACGGGAGGGCTTCGCCCGACCAAGCGGCAAACAATGTGGAGAGCCGTCGCAGACGGCTCCGCGCCCGCAGGCGCGTTCCCTGTGCGAACGCAGTGAGCACAGAGCGAAGCCGGAATTCATTTCCGGCAAGCGGTTAAAAATGCGAGCGAACGGGTTCGCTCGCCGCCGCGGGTAACGTTCCGTCAGCGAGCTTGCGAGCATACGGAACGGCAGCGGCGTTTTTGAGCCGCAACGCGGCGAAAAATATTGAGCGACAGCACGGCTTTGCCGTGCGGAGCGGTAAATAAGGGAGTGAAACGAATATGACCACGGCAAGAGAAATTTTCACGATTGCGATGGCGATGATCGACGGACTCGACGGACGCACCGGCGCGGCGGAATCCGCCGACACGCGCGACTATCAGTTCCGCGCGCCGCCGTTGCTGACGCAAATCACGGCGGAGCTTTCGGTGTACTCGGACGCGCTCGGCGGCGAGCCGGTCGCGTCGCTCGACCGTGAGTTCGGCGACGACTATATGGCGCGGGCGGTTATCCCGTGCGCGCTCGCGTCACGGCTTACGGCGGACGAGAATCCGTCCGTGTCTTCGCACTTCGAGAGACGGTATTACGACGCGCTTTCGCGTTACAGCGGCAGTAAGCCGCAGAGCTTCGGGAGCGTTGCGGACGTTTACGGCGGACTTTCGTCGCCGGGAAGCGGCGGTGCGTTTTGAGCGTGCTGAGCGACGGAGTATTCCGCATTAAAGACTGGCGCGGACTGAACGAAAACGCCGGCGGCGGAGCCGAACTTCCGCCGGGCGAGGCTGCCGAAATGCGCAACTTCCGCGTCGCGTCCGACGGCAGCCTGAAGCTGCGCCCGGGGTACCGCGTCATATCCGGCGGCGCGGGTTTTCCGGACGTTCGCGGGGTGTGGACCGGGACGGCGGCGGGGCGCGAGACCGTGCTTGCCGTCTCCGGCGGAGCGGTGTGGGAGCTTGACACGGAGTCCGGCGGGAGTACGCGGATTCCGGGGACGCTGACCGACGCGGAGACGCACATTTTCGGGTTCGGCGGCAGGGTCTATTTTCTGAACGGATACGAGTATCTCGTCTGGGACGGCGAGGGAGCGGTCGCGCCGGTTGAGGGCTACCGTCCGCTGACGTATGTGTCCTGCTCTCCGGCGGGCGGCGGCGTTCCGCTCGAGGCGGCGAACCTGCTCACCGGAGCGGTGCGCGTGCGGTTCTCGCCGTCCGCGGGGACGACTACGCTAAAGCTCGGCGCGGGGGTCGCGTCGGTAGACTATATCAAGCCGCTCTCCACGGGAGTTGACCTTGCGCCGGGGGCGTACTCGTTTTCGGACGCGTCGGGCGTTGTGACGCTCTCGTCCGCGCTTTCGGAGGGAACGGACAGCGTCGAGGTCGGGTACACGTTTGCATTGTCGCAGCGCGGGGAGATTGAGGCAATGCGGTATTCGGAGGTTTACAGCGGGTACACGGACAACCGCGTGTTCCTGTACGGCGACGGCACGAACCGCACGGTTTACTCCGGTCTCGACTCCGCGGGCAATATCCGCGCCGACTATTTCCCGGCGTTGGGCGAAATGCGGCTCGGGGTGACGAACACGGCGATTACCGGTATGCTGAGGTTCGGGTCAAAGCTCTACGCGTTCAAGCGCGACGGCGCGTTTTCGGTCTCCGCGTCCACGACTGCGCTCGAGGACGGGCGCGTCATACCCGCGCTGTACGCCGCGCCCGTGTCGCGCACGGTCGGGAACGACGTTCCCGGGTTCGCCGAAACGGTGGTCACGCGTCCGCGTACGCTTCACGGCGGCGGCGTTTACGAGTGGAGCTCCGGCACTTCCGGCGCGGCGGCGCACATCAGCCGCAGGGTCGCGGAGACGCTTTCGGGTATGGATTTGCCCGCGGCGCGGACGTTCGTCGATCCGTACCGCCACGAGTATTACATTTACGACGGCGAGGCGGCGGTCGTCAACAACTATCTGAACGACACCTGGTACGCGTACTCGCCGTTTCCGGCGGCGCGGCTGTTCCTGCGCGGCGAGAAGCTGTACGGGGTTCTGACTTCGGGCGAAGCCGTCGGTTTTTCGGAGCAGTACCGGAGCGACGCGGGCGCGGCGATTCCCGCCGTCTGGCGGTCGGGCGCGTTCAGCTTCGGGCGAATCGGCAGGGCGAAGTACGCTTCGCGCGTTTTCGTCGCGATGAAGCCGGAGCCGCGCTCGTTTCTGCGCGTCACCGTGCTTACAGACCGCGCGGCGGACGGCTGCGTCTCCGAAATCGCGTCCGGGCTTGCGGACTTCGGCGCGGCGCACTTCGCGCACTGGAGCTTCGGTACGAACCGCGAGCCGCGGACGAAGCGAGTCAGACTGCCGGTTCGGCGAATGACGTATCTGCGGCTTGTGCTGTCGAGCGACGACGAATGGAGCGGCGCGACGGTGCGCGAGGCTGCGATTCGTCTGCGGACTGCCGGGGAGACGCGGTAATTGACAACGACGCGGTTTAACGCGGCGGCGTTATGCGCCCGCGGGCGCGGGTTGATTACGGCGAAGCCGAAACCGGCGGCGGGCGGCGGACAATACCGAACGGCGGGAGAGCGGAACCCGACCGGACGGTTAATAAATCACAAGGAGGGATTCTGCAAATGATACGCGAATTTCAGGCGGATATGAACATCATCGCGGCACTGGCGGACGAGCCGAGCGTTGAGGACGGGCTTTCGGCTTCCGCGCTCAAGGCGAAGTTCGACGAGGGCGGCTCCGCCGTAAAGGATTACATAAACGGCACTCTGCTGCCGGACATCGGGGACGCGATTGACGCGGCGCGCGGGGACGCGGCGGCGGGCGTTGAAGCCGCGCTTCTCGCGAACGGCAATATGCCGTCCGGCGGGCAGACCGGCGACGTTCTCGTCAAAGCTTCCGGCGGGGATTACGACGCGCGGTTTCTCCCGGTTTCGGACGCGTTCAGCGCGGACGGTTTGCCGGTTTCGGCGGAAGCCGCGGCGGCGGCGGGCGCTTCTGCGGCTATGCTGAACCCGGTGCTCGCGGCTCTCGCCGCCGGGAACGTGCTTCCCTGCTCCACAGCGGCGGCGACGGCTGCGAAGACGGCGGCTTCGGACACCGCGGCTGTCGCGGGGCGGCTGTACACGGTGTACTTCGCGGAGGATAACTCAGCTGCGGCTCCGACGCTCGCGCTCGGCGCGGGCGCGGCGTATCCGGTAAAGGTCGGCGGCGCGGCACCGGCGCACCCGTACTTTCTCGGCGCGGGTTTGCGGACGCTGTACTTCACCGGCGCGGCGTTCGACCTCGCGAACCCGGTTCCGCGGCGGCGCGTCTCCGGCTCGTACTTCCGGACGACGACCTCGGCGGACGTGAAAGCGATAACGCTCGGGTACAAGCCGGAGCTGATTATGCTGTACACGAACGTGTATGTGCCGGTCAGCGGCTCCGTAACCGCTTTCCGCGTACACGTCTACCCGGTTAAAACGGACGGCACGGACGTCGGCGTGTGGACGACGCTCGCGGCGGCCCCGCAGTCGTCGAATATGTCGCCGCTGACCGCGGACATTATGATTGCGGCGGACGGCTTTTCCGTGCGGACGTACGGCGGTACGCAGCACGAGAACTTCTGGTACGCGTGGTGACGCGGCGGCAATTACGGGGGAAGGACTGAAAGCGATGACGGAAGAAATGCATATGTTTGCGGAGCTTGCGAGGGCGATAGGGATACCCGCGCTGTTCGCCGCCGTGCTGCTCTGGCTCGGGATGCGGTACATTCCGAAGTTTCTCGATGCGTGGCTCGAGTCGCGGCGCGAGATGTTCGAGCAGGCGGCGCGGAGCATCGAGGCGGCGGCGCGCTGCGAAACCGCGCTTACGCGCGCGTCCGAAGCTATCTCGAAAATCACCGAGGTGTCGGAGCGCGTGGTCGCCGCGCTCAACGCGCTTGCGCGGCGGGGACAATGAGATTGCCGACCTGCGGCGGGAGGGCTTTGCGGCAGCAGGCGCGTTCCCTGTGCGAACGCAGTGAGTACGGAGCGACGGGAGGCTCCGCCGACCAAGCGGCAAATAACGTGGAGAGCCGTCGCAGACGGCTCCGCCGCGGGTAACGTTCCGTCAGCGAGCGGCGCACCGCGAGCCATACGGAACGGCAGCGGCGTTTTTGAGCCGCTGCGCGGCGAAAATGTTGAGCGCAGGGAGGGCTTCGCCCGACCAAGCGGTAAATACGCGCGGGGAGGGCTTCGACCGACCAAGCGGTAAATAAGCGACAGCACGGCTTTGCCGTGCGGAGCGACTAAAAGGAGCATAACGACAATGAGCGATACGGTTATCGGAATTGCGCGCGGGTTCGTCGGGACGACCGAAAGCCCGAGCGGCAGCAACAATGTGATTTTCAACACGCACTATTACGGCAAAGCGGTCTCCGGCGGCGAGTACAAGTGGTGCGCGGTGTTTGTCTGGGACGTGTTCCGCCTCGCGGGAGCGTCCGCGCTTTACTACGGCGGCGCGAAAACCGCTTCCTGCGCCGCGCTGTACGACTTCGGCCGGCGGAACGGACTGCTCGTTACGCCCGGCAAGCTGCGCCGCGGCGACCTCGCGTTTTTCTGCTGGACGCGCGGCGGAACGCTTCCGGAACACGTCGGCATCGTGACCGACGTTTCGGCGCACCTTCTGACCATTGAGGGGAACACGGGCTCCGGCAGCGACTCCAACGGCGGCGCGGTTCTGGAGCGCGAACGCGCGCTCGACTACGTCGTCGGCGGGTACCGCCCGAATTACGCGGTTCCGGCTGCGCCTTCCGCGGCGGAGGTCCCGGCGTTTGACGCGAAGCTCGTCGCGGCGGAGGTAGAGCGGTATCTGTCCGTCGGCGGCACGGGCGCGCAGTACAATATGTGGGCGAAGCCGGCGGTTGACTGGTGCCTGGCGCGCGGGGTTTTCGAGGGCGACGGCGCGGGCAACTTCGGCTGGAAAAAGCCGCTTTCGCGCGAAGCCGCCGCGCAGGTAATCTACAACATTTTCAGCAAAGGAGTAAGCTATGGCGACGAATAACACGACCGTTTTTGAGGACGACAACCTCTCCGAGTGGGAGAAGTACGAGCGCAAACTGCTCGAAAGCCCGTACGCTTCCGATATGACGGACGAGGAACTGCGTATCGCGGCGAAAAGTCCGACGCTCGGCATCAGGCTCATCGAGAACAAGGAGGCGTGGTACGCCGCGCAAACCGCGGGCGACGCCGGCGCAAAAAACGCGGCGCACGCGTCAAACGAGACAATCCGCAAAATGCACCGCATATCGGAGGAACTCGACGCGGAACGCGGGTACGGCGAGACGGAACGCTTCAGCCCGTCAAGCTACGTCAACGCGATATACGACGCGAAGCGCGACAGCAACCTCACCGCGCTCAAGTCGGCTTATGACAAGAGTGTGCGCGATTCGGAGAGCCGCCGGGAGGACGCGCTGTCCGGGTACGGCGCGGCGCGCGACCGCGTCTCGTCGGCGGGCGAGATAGGCAAATACAACCTCAACGAATACGCGGCGGCGAGCGGACTCGGCACCGGAGCGCGCGCCGCGCTTTACGGTTCCGCGGAGAACGCGCGCACCGCGGGTCTTACCGCTCGCGACCGCGACGCGGCGAATACCTCCGCGGAGTACGACCGCCGACTCGCCGAACTCGAAGCGGCGTACGAGAGCAATATCGCAAAGGAAATCGCCGCGGGCAACGCCGAGCGCGCGACGGATTTGTACGGCGCGCTCGTTAAGTACTACGGTTAAGAATTAGAGGGTTCGCCCGCTTCGGAGAGCGGGAACGCGCCGGGGGAGCGGCAGGGGATTTCCCGCTGCTGCTCCTCCGGCGCGTTCCGGGAACGGCAACCTCGCTCAC
>JAITNK010000139.1 GCA_031290515.1 Oscillospiraceae bacterium | reverse complement strand
CGCGCGCGTCCGCAAAAAAACACTTGACAGCATACCGCTTCCTGTAGTAAAATAATGTGCTTTATTACCGTCGAAACGCCGCGTGCGTTTCGCGCACGCCGGTTTTCTTAAAGGAGATTTGAAATGTTCAGAACATATCAGCCGAAAAAACGTCACCGTTCCAAGGAACACGGGTTCCGCAAGCGTATGAGTACGCGCAACGGGCGCAAGGTTCTCGCCCGCCGCCGCGCCAAAGGCCGCGACAAGCTAAGTGCATAGTGCGCTCCGGCGCGCTCGCGTTGCGCCGCAGGGTTACTTGCGGCGCGATTGCTGATTTCTATGCATAAACTTGTATCGATTAAAAAGCCGCACGAGTTCCGGCGAATGTACTCCAAGGCGCGCTCCGCCGCGTGTCCGATGTTCGTGCTCTATGCGCGGCGCACCGGGCGCGAGCGGTCGCGGCTCGGAATGTCCGCGTCCGCGAAGCTCGGCAACGCCGTGTACCGCAACCGGGTCCGGCGGCGAATCCGCGCGGTATTCGAGGAGACGCGCGCGGCGTTCGGCGGCAGTTTCGACGTCGTCTGCGTCGTCCGGAGCGCGGCGTATGACGCGGACTATTCCGCGATGTGCGCGGAGTTCCGTCGGCTCGTTCGCAAAATCGACGCGGCGCAGAAAGCGGCTCCGCCGCAGTATGCAAAGCCGCAGACAGGTAAGCCGCAGGAGAGCCGCCCGAAGCGGGGCGCTGGTTCCGAAAGGTCGTGACCGCGTGGCAAAACGCGCAATGCTCGCGATGATTCGATTCTATCAAAGGCGTATTTCGCCCGGAACGCCGCCGGTGTGCCGGTTCACGCCGACTTGCAGCCAGTACGCGCTCGAGGCGATTGAGAAATTCGGCGCGGCAAAGGGGCTGTACCTCGCCCTGCGGCGGATTTTGAAGTGCCACCCGTTCCACAAAGGCGGATACGACCCGGTGCCGTGAGCCGCGTCCGCAAGCGCGTTTCCCGTGCGAACGCCGCGAGTGCAGAGCGGCGGAAGGGCTTCGCCCGACCTGGCAACCAATAAGGAGTAATTCTATATTGTTTAATGCTATAGCCAAGCCTTTCGGCATATTGTTGATGTGGCTTTATGACGTGTTTCAGAATTACGGCGTCGCGGTTATCCTTTTTGCGGTTATCGTAAAGATAATTCTGCTGCCGTTTCAAATGAAAGCGAAGCGCGGTATGCTGAAAACGCAGCGTATACAGCCGCTCGTCAAAGAACTCGAAAAGAAGCACGGCGCGAATAAGCAGATTTATCAGCGCGAGCTTGCTAAGCTCTACCGTGAGGAGAGCGTTTCGCCGACCGGCGGCTGTCTGTGGACGCTGATTCCGTTCCCGATTCTTATCGCTCTCTATCAGGCGATACGCTATCCTCTGACGACGATGATGGGCGTTCCCGCCGCGCTGATTTCCAAGGCGGAGGGAGCGGTCGGCGCGATTGCCGCGAAGCTGTCGGAGCTGGGGTTCGTCTCAAAGCTCGGCGCGGCTTACGAGCAGATTGACCAGGCGCAGTTTATCACGAAGCACTTCGACGATTTCAGGGGACTGTCCGATAAACTGCAAAAAATCGACTACAACTTCCTCGGACTCAACCTCGGCGTTCAGCCGTCGTTCAAGGTCTGGGCACTCGCGGACTATGCCGCGAAAACGGAAATCTCAGTGACGCAGGCATTTTTTCTGTTCCTGATTCCGGTTATCTCGGCGGCGTTTTCGCTGCTGTCCGCGCTTTACACGCAGAAGCGCAATCCGGCGCAGGCAAGCGCGACCGGCGCGGCGGCAAGCTCCGGCGGAATGATGCTCGTAATGGTTCCGCTTATGAGTCTGTGGTTCGGGTTTATGATGCCCGCCGCGCTGTCCGTCTACTGGGCTATCGGCACCGTACTCGGCTTTGTGCAGGAGCTGTGGCTCAACGCGCACTATAAGAAAATACTCGACGCGGAGGACGAAATTAAGAACGCGCGCCGCCGCGAGCGCGAGGACGAGCTTTCGCGGAAAGCCGCGGAAACCGAACGGCTTCGCTCCGAAAACGCGACCGAGGTGAACCGCAACACGTCAAAGAAAAAGCAGGACGCGGCAGACCGCGCCGAGCGCGAGCGCAAACAGGCGGAGTACGACCGCCGGCAGAAAAACGAACCGTCGCCGCAGGAGAATCCCGCGCGGGTCGGCGAGCGCAAATTCGCGCGCGGCAGAGCCTACGACCCGACCCGCTTTGAGGACGGCGACGCCGCGGACGAACCGGAGCGGTACCTGCTTACGGAGGACTCCGGCGGAGAGCCGGCTCGGGACGGCGAGACTTCGGAAACCGGGGACTGAAAACCGCAGCCGGAAGTCAGGTATTCAGATATTTCGGCAAAGGCGCGTCACGCGCGCCGTTTTGCCGAAACGTAAGCGGCGGGAGGGCTTGCCCGACCGAGCGATAGATAAGCAAAGGCGCGTCACGTCCGCCGTTTTGCCGAAACGTAAGCGACGGGAGGGCTTGCCCGACCGAGCGGCTGATGAAAGGGTAACTTATGATAAAAACTCTGCAAAAATCCGCGAAGACCGAGGACGAGGCGGTGCGTCTCGCACTTGCCGAACTCGGACTCGAGCGCGACGACGTGTCCGTCACGATTATCGAGCGGGCGAAGTCCGGTTTCCTCGGAATCGGCTCGACCGCCGCGACCGTCGAGGTGTCCTACTCCGCGCCGGACGAGCCTGCGCCGAAGCCGAAAGCCGCGCTGCACCCCGAACCCGTCGCGGCTGCGAAGCCGGAGCCTAAAGCCGCGCTGCGCCCCGAACCCGCTGCGGCTGCGAAACCCGAGCCGAAAGCCGCGCTGCGTTCCGAAACAGAAACCGCAGAGGAGAGCGAAGTCTCCGTCGCGGAGGACGCGGTTCGCGCGCGCGATTTCCTCGCCGGACTGCTGGAGCGTTTCGGTGCGGAAGCCGGGGTGACGGACGGCGAGATTACCGACCACGGAATCGCGTTTACGCTGAACTCGAAAGACCCCGGCGCGCTCATCGGCCGGCGCGGCGAAACGCTCGAAGCCGTGCAGAGCATTACGAATTACGTCGTCAACCGCGGCTCGCACAGACGTATGCGTATCATAGTTGACGCGGAGAATTACCGCAGCCGCCGCGGCGACACACTTGAGTCGCTCGCGCAGAAGACCGCGGAAAAGGCGATAAAATATCTCCGCAGCGTCACGCTTGAGCCGATGAACGCATACGAGAGACACGTTATTCACTCCGCGCTTCAGGAGTTTCCCGGCGTTTCGACGCACTCCGTCGGTACGGAGCCGAACCGCGCCGTCGTCGTCACGCCGGACGGCGTTTCGCCGTCGGGCGAGCCGCGCGGCGAATTCCGCAGAGGCGGAAGCAACCGCGGAAACGGAGGCTCGCGTCCGCCGCGAAGCGGTATTCCGCGCCGCGATTTCACGCCGCCGCGCCGCGATTCGTCGTCCCCGCGACCGGAGCCGGCGGTGCGTCCGGAACCTGAACCCGCGACGGAGAACGAGCAGGAGTCAGAGTAGACAAATCCTTTCCGCAGACGGCGTTTTGCCGCAACTTAAGCGAAAGCCGGAGTCATTCCGACCGAGCGACTAATAACGGAGGTTTTTTATGGTACTCGACAAAATAAGACACGCGCTTGCGACGCAATTTGAACTCGACGAAGAGACAATCACCGCGGACACGGACATTATGGCGGATCTCGGCGCGGACTCGCTCGACCTCGTGGAACTGATTTCCGAGCTTGAGGACGAATACAGCGTGTCGGCGACCGACGAAGCGATTTATCAGTGCAAAACGGTGGGCGACCTGGCGGCGTTCATCGAGGGACTGCTGAGTTAGCCGCGCGCAGGTACATAGCGGACAACAGCGCAACCGTGCGGCGCAGTACGCGGCGCGGTAAATGCCGCGCGGACAGCCGTCTCGGACGGCGGGAAAAAATTGAGCTTTGGAGGGCATTGCCCGACCGGGCGGTTATTTAAGGAGGGTAAACATTATGGCAATAGATTTCGGCGGAATCGGGAAGAAAATCAAGGACACCGCTTCGGGTGCGGTCGAAAAGGGCAAAAACTCGGTCGAGGTTATGCGGCTCGAGGGCGAAATCAAGACCGAGGAGACGCGAATCGAGACTATCGCGCTCGACCTCGGCAAGGCGTACTACAAGTCGCACAAGGACGACCACGAGGAGCAGTTTGACCGCCACTTCAACGCGATTGCGGATTCGCGCGAAAAAATCGCGCAGCTTTCGCAGCAGATTACGAAGCTGCGCGGGATTATTAAATGCCCGACCTGCGGTGCGGACGCTAACGCGGAGTCCGCGTTCTGCCCGTCTTGCGGCGGCAAAATCGAACACCCCGACGGGGAAGCCGCGCCCGCCCCCGGGAGCAAATTCTGCCCGAACTGCGGCAAGGAGCTTGCCGCGACGGCGACGTTCTGCACGGAGTGCGGCAACAAGATATAAATCCGCAGACCGCCGGGCGAAGCCCTTGGGGTCTGCTCAGGTCGCGGTCGCTATACCGCGGCGGCGTGATATACCGCAGCGCACACAAATATGAGAGGGAGCCGTACGGCTCCCTCTCATATTTGCCGTATGGCGCAACTGCGCCGGCGCGGGCATAAACGCGGTTAGCCTTTCACTGTGTTTTCTGCTTAATTGTCAGTCGTCAACCGCGAACTGCCGTCCGCCAGCAGGTCGTCCATATCGTACAGCCCGGGCTTCCGCGCCGCCGCGACGAACTTCACCGCCGCGAGCGCGCCGACCGCGAAAACGTCGCGGCTGTAAGCCGTGTGGCGAATCTCGATGACCTCGTCCGGTCCGGCGAAAATCACCTCGTGTTCGCCGACAATCGTGCCGCCGCGCACCGACGATATGCCGATTTCGCCGTCCGGGCGCGCGCCGCGCCGCTCCGACCTGCCGTAGACGTACTCCGGACGCCCGCGCATATTCTCCGCAATCGCGTCGGCGAGCAGGAGCGCGGTGCCGGACGGCGCGTCCGCCTTGCGCCTGTGGTGCCGCTCGACGATTTCCGCGTCAAACGCGCCGCCGAGCGACCGCGCGGCAAGCCCCGCAAGTTTCGCGACGAGGTTCACGCCGAGCGACATATTGCCGGAGCGGAACACCGGAACGGACTCCGCCGCCGCGCGTATCGCGCCGAGCTGCTCCGCGGAGTACCCGGTCGTACACAGCACGAGCGGCACGCGTTTCGCGGCGGCGCAGCGCAGTATGCCGGACAGCTTGTCCGGCGACGAAAAGTCGAGCAGAACGCCGTACTCGCCGGCGTACTGCAACGG
Source organism: Oscillospiraceae bacterium (assembly GCA_031290515.1). Taxonomy (GTDB): domain Bacteria; phylum Bacillota; class Clostridia; order Oscillospirales; family Oscillospiraceae; genus JAIRRO01. The sequence continues at coordinate 1,326 of JAITNK010000139.1, read as the reverse complement.
CTCCGCGACGGTCGGGAAGCCGAGCCGGGCAACAGCGTCGCGCGTACTTCCGGCGACGATTTCGACGTCTGCGTCCGCCGCCGCGACGCGCGCCGCGGCTTGTCCCATATGGCTCGCGGCTCCGGAAAGGAACAGCTTTATGTTTTTTGACATTGCTTCAATTACCCTTTGTTTAATGTCCGCCGCGCGGCGGGCAACGTTTCACCGGCTGCGTACGGCGGACGTTCCGCTCTCCTCGGTGAGCGGGAATGCGCCGGGGGAACTATCGGGAAAACCCCCTATAGCTCCCCCGGACGCAGCGGTTCTTAACTCTATAATCGCGGCGCGGCCTTGTTACAGCAATCCCGCGCCGCGAAGCGCAACTTTGAGCTTCTCGAGGTTCGGCTGCTCCATATCGCACAGCGGCATACGGAGGTTGCCGACGTTTTTGCCCATAAGATTCATCGCGGTCTTTATCGGAATCGGGTTGACCTCTATAAACAGCGCGTCTATCAGCTTGAGCCAGCGCAGCTGAAGCTCCGCGCCCTTTGCGAAGTCGCCGGCGATACACGCGGCGGTCATCTCCGCCATAACGCCCGGAATAATGTTCGCCGCGACGGAGATTACGCCTTTCGCGCCGAGCGACATCATCGGCACGACCTTATTGTCGTCCCCGCTCCAGACGTTAAGCTCGTCGCCGCACTCCGCGATCGTTTTCGCGAGCAGCGAGAAGTCGCCGGACGCTTCCTTGACGCCGTTTATAAGCGGGTGCCGCGACAGCTCCCTGTACGTCTCCGCGGTGAACGAAAGTCCGGTGCGCGCAGGCACGTTATACAGTATCACAGGCGTTTTGACGCGGTCGGCAATATATGTATAGTGCTTCACGAGACCGCGCTGCGTCGTCTTGTTGTAGTACGGCGTGACGAGCAGAAGCGCGTCCGCGCCGGACTTTTCCGCCTCGAGCGACAACATAAGAGCCGCCTCCGTGTCGTTCGAGCCGGTTCCCGCGGCGACTTTGACCCGCCCGGCGACGTGCTTGACGCAGAAGTCCACCGTCACTATGTGCTCCTCGAGCGACTGCGTGGACGATTCGCCGGTCGTGCCGCAGATTGTTATCGCCGAAATTCCGGCGGCAATCTGCTCGTCGATCAGGTCGGTGAGCTTCGGGTAATCCACGCCGGTCTCGGTGTACGGCGTGACTATGGCGACCGACGCGCCGGTAAATACGGGTGTTTTTGACATAGCTTTATACTCCTTATATTATTCGCTCGGCACGGCGAAGCCGCGCTGTCGCTCCGTGCTCGCAGGCTCGCGTATTTATTCGCTCGGCACGGCGAAGCCGCGCTG
>JAITNK010000062.1 GCA_031290515.1 Oscillospiraceae bacterium | reverse complement strand
AACGCGCGACCGGAATCGCGGTGTCGTTCATAAATCTGTCCGGCGGCGTAGGCGTACCCTACAGACCCGACCAGCAGCCGAACGACATTGCGGCAATCGGCGAGGGAGTGCGGCGCGTGTACGGCGAAATTCTCGCGCCCGCGGGACTCGGAGCCGTGAAGCTGTTCACGGAACTCGGTCGTTTTATGCTCGCGCCGTACGGTTGTCTCGTGACGACCGCCGTGCGCGAGAAGCATACATACAAGGAATATATCGGCGTGGACGCGACCGCGTGCGACCTTATGCGTCCCGCGATGTACGGCGCGTATCACCACATAACCGTCGCGGGGAAAGAAAACCTCCCGCACGACCATATATACGACGTCGTCGGAAGTCTCTGCGAGAACAACGACAAATTCGCGGTTGACCGCGACCTGCCGAAAGTCGCCGGGGGCGACCTGCTCGTCATTCACGACACCGGCGCGCACGGGCGCGCGATGGGCTACAACTACAACGGCAAACTGCGCTCCGGCGAGGTGTTGCTTCACGCGGACGGCAGTTTCGAGCAGATTCGCCGCCCGGAAACGCCGGACGACTATTTCGCCACGCTGGTTTGGTGACGTTTTCCGTTGGGATTACGAGTCTGATGAAAAGTAACAAAAACGCGGCCGGGATAGGACTATGGATCAGACGATGAATCCTGCGCACGGACCGGGCTTTGCCCGGCAGAGAGGTAAATAATATGAAATTCGCAATGTCTACAGCTTCGGCAAGGACTCCGCGCTCGCGCTGCACAAGCTCGCCGCGTCGGGACACACGCCGGTCTGCCTCGTCACGGCGACGAACATCGACAACGACCGCAGCTGGACTCACGGTATCGCGAAACCGCTCGCGGACGCCGCGTCGCAGTCGCTCGGACTGCCGCTTATCCGCGCGGTCTGCAAGAGCGCGGACTACGAAGCGGCGTTTGAATCCGCGCTCCGCGAAGCCGCCGCGCTCCGCGCGGAAGCCTGCGCGTTCGGCGATATGGACGTAGATTTGCACCTCGAATGGAACCGCGCGCGCTGCGCCGCCGCGGGGCTTGAGTGCCTTACCCCGCTGTGGGGTATGAGCCGCGAAGCCGCCGTCGCCGAGACGCTCGCGCTCGGGTTCGAGCCGGTGATTAAGCTCGTCCGCAAGGAGTCGCTCGGTGCGGAATTCCTCGGCAAAACGCTTACGCCGCAAGTGGTTGACGCAATCCGCGCCGCCGGAGCCGACGTGTGCGGCGAAAACGGCGAGTACCACACGTTCGTCGTCGCGGGACCCGGCTACGGGACGCGCGCGGCGGTCATACGCGGCGAAATCCTCGACCTCGGCGACTATCTGACGATTGATTTGACGGCGTAAGCCGCGGGAGTGCGGCGGGAATCCTGACGCAATCGGGCGCGTTGATTCTCGCGGCGGTATTCGCGCCGGCGATTTACTGCGCCGCGCGCTTAATTCGCGCGTCGGCTGCCGAACAAGTGCCGTAATCGCGGCAAAAGGGTAAAGAGTATGATACAGAAGGGGAAAGTATGACTAACCGAATCGTTGTCAAGGTCGGCACGTCAACGCTGTGCCACACGGGCGGCGGACCGAACTTCCGCAGCATAGACCTTCTCGCGCGCGCGCTTGCAGACCTAAAAAACTCCGCGTACGAAGTCGCGCTCGTGACCTCCGGCGCAATCGGCACAGGCGTGAGCAAGCTGCGGCTCGGCGCGCGTCCGACTGATATGCGCGAAAAGCAGGCGGTCGCCGCCGTCGGTCAGCTCGAGCTTATGCACATCTACGACAAAGTCTTCGGCGAATACGGCGCAACGGTCGGACAGATTCTGCTCACGCGCGAGGACATAGACGACCCCGCCGCGAGCGCGAATCTGCTCGGCACGTTCGGCGCGCTGTTCCGCTTCGGCGTGATTCCCATAGTCAACGAGAACGACTCGGTCGCGTTTGTGGAAATTGCGTCGCAGCCGCGCGTGTTCGGCGAAAACGACATACTGTCCGCCGCCGTTGCGCGGCTCATCGGCGCGCGTCTGCTCGTGATTCTGACAGACTTCGACGGGCTGTACGACGCGGACCCGCGGGCGAACCCGGGCGCGCGGTTAATCCCCGAGGTTACGGAAATAACGCCGGAAATCGAGCGTCTCGCGGGCGGCGCGGGCAGCAGTCTCGGCACCGGCGGTATGGCGACGAAGATTCAGGCGGTGAAGCTCGCGACGTCGTCCGGCTGCGACGTTGTTATTACGAGCGGCGCGGACTTGCAGAACATCGGGCGCGCGGTGCGCGGCGAGGGCGCGGGGACGCTGTTCCGCGCCGCGCGGTGACTTCCGGCGTACCCCGCGAACGATAAATAGGAGTGACACCGTGAAATTACTGCTTTTAATCGGCGACGCGGCGGTCGGCAAGATGACCGTCGGGCAGGAGCTTGCGAAAATCACAAAGCTCAAGCTGTTCCACAACCATATGACAATCGAGCCGGTTATCGAGCTGTTCGGCGGGTTCCGGGCAAAAACGACGGTCAGGCTCCGCGACGTTATCTTTGACGATTTCGCGGCGGACGGCTCGCAGTACGGTATGATTCACACGTTTATGTGGGCGTTCGACGAGGAATCCGACTGGAATTACGCCGCCGGAATCGCGAATACGTTCGCCGAGCGCGGCGCGGAGGTGTACTACGCCGAGCTTGACGCGCCGCTCGGCGTGCGCCTTGCCCGCAATGTCACGGAAAACCGTCTGCTGCACAAGCTGTCGAAGCGCGACCTCGCGGCGTCGAACGCGCGCGTCGTCCGCGACAGCGAGGCTCACCGGCTCGTGAGCCTTGACGGCGAGCTTCAGTCACGGCTCGGCGCGATAAACTTTCTGCGTATAGAAAACTCGGACGTTCCGCCGGACGCTGCGGCGCGCCTGATAAAGGACCGCTTCGGCTTCGAGTAGCGCGGGGTTGCGCGCTTTTTTCCGGAAAACCCACCGGTGGGACAGCCGCAAAAAAGCGATAGCGTCAACTTTATATCAGCGTAGGTATAGCCGCGGGTGCGTCCGTACTCCCGCGAGGTATCGTCAACAAAGCTGTGTTTTTGGCAGCTTTTTCGCGAAAAAGCGTGTGCTTCCGTATCCAACTTTGAATGAGGTGCTACTATGACTACACACGAACTCTGCGCGGCGGCGAAAGCCGCTTCTCGGGCTATGCTCGCGGCAACGACCGCGCAGCGAAACGCCGCGCTCGGCGCAATTGCTTCCGCGCTGCGCAAAAATGCCGGCGGCATACTCGAAGCTAACGCGAAAGACGTTGAAGCGGCGCGGAAAGCCGGTATGCGCGACAGCTTGCTCGACAGGCTCTCGCTCGATACGCGGCGCGTCTCGCAAATTGCGGACGGCGTTGCGGACGTTGCGGCGCAGTCAGACCCGGTAGGTCGCGTGCTGTCCGTAGTTACGCGCCCGAACGGACTTGAGATAGCCAGGCGCACGGTGCCGCTCGGCGTCGTCGCGATGATTTACGAGGCGCGTCCGAACGTCACGGTGGACGCGGCGGCTCTCTGCCTCAAGGCGGGCAACGCGGTCGTGCTGCGCGGCGGCAAGGAGGCGTTTCACTCTAACCGAGCCTTTGCGGAGCTTATGCGCGAAGCGATTGCGGCGGAGGGACTTCCAGCTGACGCCGTCTCGTTCGTGACCGATACGTCGCGCGGGTCTGTTGACGAGCTTATGAACGCGACCGGGCTTATCGACCTGCTGATTCCTCGCGGCGGCGCGGGGCTTATCGCGCACGTCACGCAGAACGCGCGGGTACCCGTCGTCGAAACCGGGGTCGGCAACTGCCACGTCTACGCCGAGCGTTCCGCCGACCTTGATATGGCGGCTGAAATCATATACAACGCGAAGTGCAGCCGCCCGAGCGTCTGCAACGCGGCGGAAACCCTGCTCGTCGATCGCGAAATCGCCGCGGAGTTCCTGCCGAAAGCGTATGCCCTGCTCGCGGAAGCCGGCACCGAGATACGCGGCTGCCCCGAAACGCTCGTCATTCTCCCGCAGGCGGTTCCGGCGACCGAAGCCGACTGGGAAACCGAGTTCGGCGACTATATCCTCGCCGTCCGCGTCGTCTCCGGATACGACGAAGCGGCGGCGCACATCGCTAAATACTCGTCCGGTCACAGCGAGTGCATAGTGACGAACGACTACGCGCTGTCCCGCCGGTTCGCCGACGAGACGGACGCGGCGGCGGTGTACGTCAACGCGTCCACGCGCTTCACCGACGGCGGCGAGTTCGGGCTCGGTGCGGAAATCGGCATTTCGACGCAGAAGCTCCACGCGCGGGGACCTATGGGCGCGGAGCAGCTCACGAGCGTGAAATATGTGATTCTCGGCAGCGGACAGGTGCGATAATCCGCCGCCTGGTCTGCTCCGCGCCGCCGCTCAAATTTCGGCAAAGCCGCGGCTTACGTAAGCGGCGGCTTTGCCGAAATGCATTTTCGTCCGGCGACTGCGCGGCGGTTGTGCCGCGCCGCAAAATATATTTGAAAAAATGCTTGACAAAGGCAAATTTTATGATATTATGTTAGTAATGATTCTTAGTTTTGTTTTATTGCTTAGACCAACTCAATAGCCGCAAGGAGGATATACAATGAACCTGCCGCTTAAACTCACGGACGACCTTTACTACCTCGGCGTTTCCGACGCTGAGCTTCGCACATTCGACGTTATTATGACGACCGAGTTCGGCACGACGTACAACGCGTACGTCCTGAAAACCGGAGCGAAGTCCGTGCTGTTCGAGACCGCGAAAGCGTCGTTTTTCGACGAATACCTGAAAAACCTGCAAAAAGTCACGGACATAAACGACGTCGAATACCTCGTCGTAAGCCACACGGAGCCCGACCACGCCGGAAGCGTCGAACGGCTTCTGGAACTGCGCCCCGACCTCAAAATCGTCGCGTCCTCCGCCGCAATCGGATTCCTGAAGCAGATTGTGAACCGCGACTTTGTCGGAATCGCAATCCGCGAGGGACAGGAAATCGCCGTTGGCAGCAAGACTCTGCAGTTCTATTCCGTGCCGAACCTGCACTGGCCGGACACGATTTACACCTACATTCCGGAGGAGAGCGCACTCGTAACGTGCGACAGTTTCGGTTCGCACTACGCGGCGGACGGCGCGCTCCGCAGTACGCTCACGGACGCGGAAGCGGACGACTATCTCCGCGCCGCGAAGTATTATTTCGACTGCATTCTCGGTCCTTTCAAGCCGCATATGCAAAAGGCAATCTCGAAAATCGAGAATCTTCCGCTTAAGTTTATTCTGCCGGGACACGGACCGGTGCTCGACTCGCATATTCCGGAGTTGCTGGACGTATACCGCGGGTGGTCGGAGCTTCCGCCGCCGAACGCGAAGCCGACGGTCGTAATCCCGTACGTCACGGCGTACGGTTACACCGAGACGCTCGCGAACAAAATCGCGCGCGGTATTGCCGACGCGGGAGATATTGACGTGCGCGTCCGCAACCTCACGGGTACGGGCGCGGCGGAGTCCGCCGCGGTCGCCGCGGAGCTTGCGCTCGCGGACGGCTTCCTGCTCGGCACGCCGACGATACTCGGCGACGCGCTCGAGCCGATATGGAGCCTCACGCTCACGATGTTCCCCGGGACGCACGGCGGAAAGCTCGCCGGCGCGTTCGGTTCTTACGGCTGGACGGGCGAGGGCGTTCCTAACATTACGGAGCGTCTGAAACAACTCAAGCTCAACGTCGCGGACGGATTCCGCGTCCGGTTCAAGCCGGGCGGCGCGGAGCTTAACGACGCTTACGAATACGGCTACGACTTCGGCTGCCGTCTGCTGCGGCTCGACAACCCGCGGAAGCGCGGAGTGCGGCAGCTCGTGAAGTGTCTCGTCTGCGGCGAAATATTCGACAGCTCGCTCGACGTATGCCCGGTCTGCGGCGTGGGAGCCGAAAACTTCGTCAAAGTCGAGGACGGCGCGGTTCCGGACGTTAAAACGTCGCTCGACCGTTACGTTATCGTCGGAGGGGGAGCCGCCGCGCTCGCCGCGCTCAAGGAAATACGGCGGCGCGACAAAACCGGTCGCGTGACGCTGATTTCCGAGGAGCCGTACCCGCCGTACAGCCGCCCGATGCTCACGAAATCGATGGCGGCGGGGATAAACCCCGAACAGCTGCTGCTCGAGGACGCGGAGTTTTACTCCGGCGCGGAGCTGCGCCTTAACGAACGCGTCGCCGCGATAGACGTTGCGCGCAAAACCGTCAAATCCGGCGGGGAGAACTTGCCGTACGACAAGCTTATAATCGCGACCGGCGCGGAGTGCTTCGTGCCTCCGTTCCCGGGGCGCGAGAAGCGCGGAGTTCACACAATCCGCAGAATCGCGGACACCGAAAAGATTTACGCGGAGCTTCCGAACGTGAAGCAGGCGGTCGTAATCGGCGGCGGCGTTCTCGGTCTCGAAGCCGCGTGGGAACTCAGCAAGCTCGGACACGCCGTCACGGTGATACAGTCGTCGGCGTATCTGCTTAACAAACAGCTCGACGAGGAAAGCTCCGCGCGTCTGCTCGGAATCGCGGAGGCAAAGGGCGTTTCCGTACTGACGAACGCCGAAGTCGCGGAGATAACCGGAGACGGCTCCGTCGCCGGAGTGACGCTCGCGGACGGACGCCGGCTCGTCGCGCAGCTTGTGATAATCAGCACCGGAGTGCGCGCGAACGCGGAGCTTGCGAAGTCCGCCGGAATTGAAACCGGGCGCGCGGTTACGGTGGACGAACATATGCGCACCTCCGCGCCGGACGTATTCGCCGCGGGCGACTGCGCGGAGTACAACGGCGATAACCTCGCGCTGTGGAGCGAAGCGTCCGACCAGGGCAGAATCGCTGGCGCGTCCGCCGCCGGAGGCGACGATACATACGTTCCGGCGGGTTCCGCCGTGACGTTCAACGGTTTCGGCTCCGCGCTGTACGCCGTCGGCGACGCGGGCAAAAACGAAAACCACAGCTATAAAACCGTAACGGTGAGCGAAAAGGACACCGGACGCTATAAAAAGCTGTTTTTCCTGAACGGAAAACTCCAGGGCGCGGTAATAATAGGCGCGGGAACGAATACCGCGGAAATCACGGAGCAGGTACAGAACCGGGCGAAGTTTTCCGACGTAACGCTGTAAACCAACCGCAAGGTATTCAAAACCGACTGAAAAGGAGCGCACAAAATGAAACTTCAGAACAAGGTCGCGTTCGTTACGGGCGCAAGCTCCGGAATGGGGCGCGCAATCGCGACGCTCTTCGCCGCGGAGGGCGCGACGGTAATCGCCGTTGCGCGCCGGCTTGAGCGTCTCGAACAGCTCGCGGCGGAAAACGCTTCCGCGGCGGGCAAAATCGTCCCGCGAGCGGGAGACGTTTCGGACGAGCCGGGCATTACCGCGCTCTTAAACTCCGCGTTCGACGAGTTCGGTAAGGTCGATATTCTCGTCAACAACGCCGGAATTATGGACGAGATGATGCCGGCGGGCGAATGTTCGGACGAACTGTGGGCGCGCGTGCTGCAAGTGAACCTGACCGCGCCGTTCGTTCTGACGCGGACGTGGCTGAACCGGCAAATCGACCTCGGCGGCGGCAAAATCGTAAACATCGCGTCCATCGGCGGACTTTTCGGCTCCCGCGCGGGCGCGGCTTACACCGCGTCGAAGCACGGCGTGGTCGGGCTGACTAAAAACGTCGCGTTTATGTACGCCGAAAAAGGTGTGCGCGCGAACGCAATCGCGCCGGGCGGCGTGGATACGGAGATTGCGTCCGGCATCAAGAACCCGAGCCAGTTCGGCGTCTCCCGCGCTATGGCGGGACTGAACCTCAACCCGCGCAGCGGCAAAGCGGAGGAAATCGCGAACGTCGCGCTGTTTCTCGCGTCGGACGACTCGTCGTTCGTCAACGGCATTGTGCTGACCGCCGACTCCGGCTGGTCGGCGTACTGATACGCCTTGCGGCGGTAAATTATTAAGGAGGTCACAAACACAATGAAAATCGAAACTCAAAAGGCGGTCGTAACCCTTGCGCCGGAGACGGCGGAGGAGACCGCGCAGCTCGAAAAGCTGTGGAAACTGCTCATCGACTGCAACGGACCCACGCTTAAACTCTGCCCGATCGGCGAGTACGTTCCCGCAGCCGGCGAGAAGTCCGCTATGTTCTACATTGAGGGGCAGGAACGCAGCCGGGACCCGGAGCGCGTCGCGTTCGTCGCGTCGCCGCTGTACACTCCGGAAGTCGCGCCGAGCGACTGTACCGTGTACTGTCCGACCTGCAACAAGTCGATACAGCTCAAAAAAGGCGACCCCATTCCGCTCTGCTGCGGCAAGCCGATGATAAATATCGACGACTAAGCGCGGTATGGACAGAAAAACAATCGGAATAATCGTCGGAAGTCTGCGCCGCGAATCTTACTGCCGCAAGGTTGCGCTCCGTTTGTCGGAGCTGCTTGCGGACGCGTTTGATACGACGCTTCTGACCGGCGGCGACCTGCCGCTGTACAACCAGGATTCCGACGACGACGGTACGCCCCCGCCGCAGTGGACGGCGTTCCGCGACAAGGTCGCGGCGTTTGACGGAGTGCTTTTCGTCACGCCGGAGTATAACCGCTCGGTTCCGGCGGTACTGAAAAACGCGCTCGACGTCGCGTCGCGTCCGCCGGCGAGGAACGCGTGGAGCGGCAAGCCGGGCGGCATCGTGAGCGTCTCGCCGGGGCGGCTCGGAGCGTTCGGCGCGAACAATCACCTGCGGCAGTCCGCGGCTTGCCTGAATATCGCGGTTATGCCGACGCCGGAGGGCTATTTCGGCGGCGCGTCGGACTTTCTCGGCGAGAGCGGCGCGGTGACGGACGAACACACCGCGGCGTCGCTGAAGCGGTACGCCGCCGCGTACGCGGCGTGGGTAAAGCGTTTTACGGACTGAGCATTTCCGGCAAGCGGCAAGTAAGCGACGGAGCGGCTAATACGCCGTCGCAGACGGCTCCGCGCCCGCAGGCGCGTTCCCCGTGCGAACCGCGCGAGCACGGAGCGAAGCCGGAATTCATTTCCGGCAAGCGGCAGGCACCGCGAGCCGCCGCCGAAGCGGCGTACCCCGTGCGAACCGCGTGAGCACGGAGCGGCGGAGAGCTTTGCCCGACCGAGCGACAAATAAAGGAGCGAATAAAATGAACGAACGTAAATTTTTCCGCTGCAAGCATTGCGGCAATATTATCACACACCTCGAAGCGTCCGGCGTACCCGTCGTCTGCTGCGGAGAGTCTATGGCGGAGCTTGCCGCGAACACGACGGACGCGGCGCGGGAGAAGCACGTCCCGGTCGGAGTCCGCACGGGCGATAAGCTCAAAGTCGCCGTAGGTTCCGTACCGCACCCGATGATTCCCGAGCATCACATCGCGTGGATTCTCGTTGCGGACGGCGACCGTACGACGACCGTACAGTTATCCGCGGACGGCGTCGCCGAGGCGGAGTTCACCGTCGGCGCGAACCCGGTCACGGTGTATGAGTTCTGCAATCTTCACGGACTGTGGAGCGCGACGCTGTAAATAATCAGATTTAATATAAGGAGGTAACGACTATGAGCGACGAATCAAAAAAACTCACCACTTCCGCCGGCGCGCCGGTGGTCGATAACACAAACTCCGCGACCGCGGGCGAGCGCGGTCCGATGACGCTGCAAAACCCGTGGTTTATCGAAAAGCTCGCGCACTTCGACCGCGAGGTAATCCCGGAGCGGCGTATGCACGCGAAAGGCTCCGGCGCGTTCGGAAAGTTCACCGTGACGCACGATATTTCGCGGTATACAAAGGCAAAAGTGTTCGCGCCGGGCGCGGAGACCGATATTTTCATACGTTTCTCCACCGTCGCGGGAGAGCGCGGCGCGGCGGACGCGGAGCGCGACATTCGCGGTTTCGCAATCAAATTCTACACGGCTGACGGCAACTGGGACCTTGTAGGCAACAACACGCCGGTGTTCTTCCTGCGCGACGGACTGCGCTTCCCCGACCTCAACCACGCGGTGAAACGCGACCCGAAAACGAATATGCGCTCCGCGCAGAATAACTGGGACTTCTGGAGTATGCTGCCCGAAGCGTTGCATCAGGTCACAATCACAATGTCCGACCGCGGGATTCCGCGCAGCTACCGCCATATGCACGGCTTCGGAAGCCACACATACAGTCTGATTAACGCCGCAAACGAACGCGTCTGGGTCAAATACCACTGGCGCACCCGTCAGGGTATCGAGAACATAACCGACGCGGAAGCCGAGGAAATCGTCGGACGCGACCGCGAGAGCAATCAGCGCGACCTGTTCGAGTCGATTGAGCGCGGCGAGTTCCCGCAGTGGGACTTCTTTATACAGCTTATGACCGAGGCGCAGGCGAAGAACCACTACGAAAACCCGTTTGACATCTCAAAGATTTGGCGGCACGGCGAGTTTCCGCTGATTCCCGTCGGAACGCTCGAACTGAACCGCAACCCGGAGAACTACTTCGCGGACGTGGAACAGGCGGCGTTCAACCCCGCAAACATAGTTCCGGGAGTGGGACTGTCGCCGGATAAACTGCTTCAGGCGCGGCTTTTCTCCTACGGCGACGCGCAGCGGTACCGCCTCGGGGTCAACCACGCGCACATTCCGGTAAACGCACCGAAAGTCCCGGTACACGACTATCACCGCGACGGTCAGATGCGCACCGACGGCAACTACGGCGCGGCTACGGCGTATCAGCCGAACTCGGGCGGCGAGTGGGCGGAGCAGCCGGACTTCCGCGAACCGCCGCTCGAACTTTCCGGCGCGATGACGAACTACGAGCCGAAGGACGACGCGACGGACGACTGCTTCAAATACCCGGGTCTGCTCTATGAACTGCTGACCCCGGCGCAGCGCGATTTGCTGATTGACAACACCCGGCGCAATATGGACGGCGTTACCGGGAATATAAAGCTCCGCCACGCGGCGCACTGCTACCTCGCGGCGCCTGAGTACGGCGAAAAGCTCGCCGCCGCGCTCGCGGCGGACTTCGGCGAAGTGAAGCGTCTCTCCGCGCTGTCTCACGGCGAACGTATGAAAGCGACAAGCGGCAAATGAAGCGCGTCCTGCTGAACGTACTCGGCTTTCTCGCGCTCGGTCTCGGCGCGGTCGGACTCGCGCTGCCGATTATGCCTACGACGCCGTTTGTCCTCTGCGCGGCGGGCTGTTTCTCGGCGGCGAACCCCGCGGCATACCGCAGGCTCGCGCGGAGCCGGTTCTTCGGCGAATATGTCACGAACTACCGCGAGAAAACCGGCATCGGCACCGCATCGCGCGTACGCGGACTCGTGTTTCTGTGGTCGATGCTGCTGCTGTCCGCCGCGCTCGCGCGCCGTCCGCTTGTGTGGGCGATTCTCGGCACGGTCGGCGTTGCGGTCAGCATACACATTCTGACGATAAGGCGGAAGCGCGGTTAAAACTCCCGCGCGGTCTGCGCAGCCGTCACGGCGCGCCGTGTCCGCCGCCGAATCACAAATATCACATTTCAAGGAGCGAAGCATATGAAATCTCAAACCTGCAACCTCTGCAACTACGTCTACGACCCGGAGACCGGCGACCCGGAAAACGGCGTCGCCGCCGGAACGTCCTGGGAGGACCTGCCCGACGACTGGGTCTGCCCCGTCTGCGGCGCGGGCAAAGACGAATTCGAGGCAAAATGAAGCCGGAACAGCGGACGCGACGCGTCCGCTGTTTTCGCGTTCCGCGGCATTATCCGCCCGGTCGGGAAAAACCCTCCCGCAGGTAACATTCCGGCACCGCCGTCTGCGGGACGGCGGTGCCGGAATTCCGCGTCAAATTGCAAAATCCCCTCCGGTTTCAGTAAAATAGCGCAAAATTCAAACTAACGGTTGCGGCTTCGCCCGCATTGTGGTAAAATAATGCTTAGCGCACTTTGCGGCTCCGCCGCTTTATCAAAGAAAGGCATCAAAGGTACCGTACTATGTTCAAAATAATCAAAAAGGAAATGCTGAGTCCGATGGTCTCGCGGCTGACGGTGTCCGCGCCGCTCGTCGCGCGCCGCTGTCGCGCGGGGCAGTTCATCATTCTGCGGACGGACGCGGACGGCGAGCGGATTCCGCTCACAATCGGCGGTTACGACCGCGAAGCCGGGACCGTATCCGTAATGTTCCAGGTCGCCGGAGCGACGACCGAAAAACTTATGGCGATGAACGAGGGCGACGGGCTTGCCGATTTCGTCGGTCCTCTCGGCAAGCCGACCGAAATCGAGGGGCTGAAGCGCGTCTGCGTCGTCGGCGGCGGCGTCGGCTGCGCGATAGCGTACCCGATTGCGAAAGCCCTGCACGAACAGGGGACGCATACGACCGTCGTCATCGGCTTCCGCGACACGTCGCGCATTATTCTCGAGGAGGAGTTCAAATCCGCGAGCGACGTTCTGCACCTGCTGACGGACGACGGCTCCAACGGACGCAAGGGTTTCACGACCGTCGCGTTGCAGGAGTGTCTCGAAGCCGGCGAGAAGTTCGACGAGGTTATCGCGATAGGTCCGCTGCGTATGATGCAGGCGGTCGCGAACCTCACGAAGACGTACGGTATTAAGACCACCGTCTCGATGAACCCGATTATGATTGACGGCACCGGAATGTGCGGCGGCTGCCGCCTGACCGTCGGCGGCGAGATGAAGTTCGCCTGCGTTGACGGACCGGACTTCGACGGTCACGAGGTTGACTGGGACGAAGCTCTCGCCCGCGGCGCGATGTACCGCGACTTCGAGCAGGCGGAGCATAAAGAAGTGTGTAACCTGCTCGGAATAAGCAAGTAAGTTCTTACTATCCGCCCGGCGCGGCGAAGCCGCGCGATTTATCCGCTCGGTCGGACAAGTCCTCCTGTCGCTCTGTGCTTCGCACGGGGAACGCCGCTGCGGCGGCGGTATAAGCCCCAAAACTTTCCTTTTTGCGGCTTTTTCGCGAAAAGCGCATCTATACTGCCTTGCGTACTTACTATACACAAATAAGGAGTTCATTGACAATGGCAAATATGTCTTTAACCAAAAACCCGATGCCGGCGCAGGAGCCGGACGTCCGCAACAAAAACTTCGCCGAGGTCACGCTCGGATACACAAAGGAGCAGGCTCTCGACGAGGCGCAGCGGTGCCTCAACTGTAAGAACAAGCCTTGCGTCGCCGGCTGTCCGGTGAGCGTACGGATCCCGGAGTTTATCGCGAAAGCCGCGGAGGGCGACTTCGCCGGCGCGTACGATATTATCACGAGCACAAACTCGCTGCCCGCCGTCTGCGGACGCGTCTGTCCGCAGGAGACGCAGTGCGAAGCGAAGTGCGTCCGCGGAATCAAGGGCGAACCGGTCGGTATCGGCAGGATAGAACGCTTCGTCGCCGACACGCATAACGCGGTGGGCGAAACGCCGGTCAGGAAGCCGAAAAGCAACGGACACAAGGTCGCGGTCGTCGGCTCCGGTCCCGCGGGGCTTACCGCGGCGGGGGACCTTGCGAAGCGCGGCTTCGACGTTACTGTGTTCGAGGCGTTCCACGTCGCGGGCGGCGTTCTGAGCTACGGAATCCCGGAGTTCCGTCTGCCGAAAGCGATAGTTGCGCGCGAAGTCGAGGGGCTTCGTTCTCTCGGCGTTAAGATTGAGACGAACGCCGTCGTCGGCAAGGCGATTACAGTTGACGAGCTTATGGGCGACGCGGGGTTTGAAGCCGTGTTCATCGGCTCCGGCGCGGGACTTCCGCAGTTCCTGAAAATTCCGGGCGAAGCCGCGCTCGGCGTATACTCCGCGAACGAGTTTCTGACGCGCATAAATTTAATGAAAGCGTATAAGGAAGGCTCCGCGACTCCGATTATGCGCCCGAAAAAGGCGGTGGTCGTCGGCGGCGGCAACGTCGCAATGGACGCCGCGCGCTGCGCGAAGCGTCTCGGCGCGGACGTTTCGATAGTGTACCGCCGCGGCAAGGACGAGCTTCCGGCGCGGCACGAAGAGGTCGAACACGCGGAGGAAGAGGGCGTTATATTCAACCTGCTCTCGAATCCGACGGAAATACTCGCCGACGAGAACGGACGCGTCAAGTCCGTGAAAATCCAGCGTATGGAACTTGGCGAACCGGACGAAAAGGGTCGCCGCCGCCCGGTACCGATTCCCGGCGCGATTGAAGAAATCGAAACCGACTGCGTAATCATCGCCGTCGGCACGAGTCCGAACCCGCTGATAGCGTCCACGACCGACAATCTCGAGACTAACCGCCACGGCTGCATAGTCGCGGACGACGCGGGACTCACGTCGCACAAGTCCGTGTACGCCGGAGGCGACGCGGTCACAGGCGCGGCTACCGTCATACTCGCGATGGGCGCGGGTAAGACCGCGGCGGCGGCGATTGCCGCGCAGCTGGGCTAAGCGCGCGCGGTGCGGATGAAGCGCGCTTTTTTCCGGAAAAAAGCTGCAAAAAAGCGATAGCTTCAACTTAATAGCTTATAGAGGACGCGACGGATACGCTAATCCGCCGCGTCCTTCGTTATACGCTTATACCGCTGACGCCCGTCGGCTCAGTCGTCTTCGGAAACGAGGTAGCCCGGCGTAACGCCGAGAATCTTCGCGAGAACTTTCAGCTCGTAGTCCGCGACAAAACGCGTCCCTATCTCGATACGGCTGACGCTGTCGCGCTCTATCGTCACGCCCTCTAATTGCAGACGCGCGGCAAGCTGCTCCTGTGAGAGCCGGAGCCGCGTTCGCGCCTCGCGTATCCTCTCGCCGGAGATATTCTTTTTGCCGTTGTAGTCGTATATCTTCACAGTGCTACCCACATAATTTAGATAATAATCAGAATTGTTCTTGACATTAACACATAGATCGGCTATAATTGTGTTAAAGATACGCAATTTGCGTTTATCTAAGAATGTTTTGGGAGGAAAAATTATGGCAGATCAGGCAGCGACCGCCGCGACCAAATTCTGCAAACACTGCGGCGAGAGAATCGACATCGACGCCGTTATGTGTATCAAGTGCGGAAAGCAGGTTGAGGAACTTAAAGGTTCCGCCGCAACACCGAACATCGTCATCAACAACGAGAACACCAACACGAATCAGAATGTCAACTTAAACGCGGGTATGTTCAAAAAGCCCAAAAACAAATGGACGGCGTTCCTGTTGTGCCTGTTTCTGGGGTACTTCGGCGCGCATAAGTTCTATGAAGGAAAGACGGGTCTCGGTATCCTGTACCTGCTGACCGGCGGGGTGTTCGGTATCGGCTGGTTCATCGATGCTATAGTTTTGCTGTTCAAACCGAATCCATACTATGTGTAACCGGCGGAAATACTCCCGCGCAGGCAGATAAATAAAAAGCCGGAGCTTATGCCCCGGCTTTTTGTTTATCCGCACCGTCCGGCGCAGAGCGTAAATCTCCGGACAATGTCAACCGTTTTCCTTACTGTTGACATTGTTCGTTTTCCGTGATAAAATACCTGCAACAATTAAAAGCTAAGGAGACAGTTATGTCACAGGAAACACGCCCTCTCGAGGGTATCAAGGTCGTCGAGATGTCCACGTTTATCGCGGTGCCGGCGACCGCGCGGTTCTTCGCCGAGTTCGGCGCGGAGGTCGTCAAAATCGAACCGACGTCCGGCGACCTCGTGCGCTTCAACGGCGTGAGCGAGGGACGGCTCGGCTCCGCTTACGAGAACACGACGTTCGACCTTGAAAACGCGCACAAGCGCGGAATAATTCTCAATCTCAAAGACCCGGAGGGTATCGAGGCTCTGTTTAAGCTGCTCGAGACTACGGATATTTTCGTCACGAACTGGCGTCCGCAGGCACTTGAAAAGCTCGGTCTCGGCTACGAATCGCTTAAGGACCGCTTCCCGAAGCTCGTCTACGGCAGTCTCACGGGTTACGGCGAGGTCGGTCCCGACAAGGACCTCCCGGGCTACGACTTTACGTCGTTCTGGGGGCGCAGCGGACTTCTCGGAAGCCTGTACCAGTCCGACTCGTCGCCGGACAACCTCATTCCCGGAATCGGCGACCACACCGCGGGGCTTAATCTTGCCGCGGGCTGTATGGTCGCGCTGTACAAGGCGAAGCTGACCGGCAAGGGCGACAAGGTCGCCGTCAATCTGCTGCACTCCGCGATTTTTGCGCAGGGCATCTATATTCAGGCGGCGCAGTACAAGGGTATGGGACACAGCTATCCTATGCTCCGCACGGAGGCTGACAATCCGTTCAACAACTCGTACAAGTCGGCGGACGGCCGGTTTATTCAGATTTCGATGCCGCCGTTCGACCAGTTTTACCCGAAGTTTATGCCGCTCATCGGGCGGGAGGACCTCGTCGGCGAGGAGAAGTATAAAATCAACAACATTATGCAGCAGGGTCTGAACAGCGAGTTCATCGCGGTACTCGACGCGGCGTTCGCAAAGAAAACTGCCGCCGAGTGGACGAAAATCCTCACCGAAGCCGACATTCCGTTCGCCGTCGCCGCGACCTGGGAGGAAGTCCTCGAAGACCCGCAGGCGTGGGCGATCGGCGCGTTCGAAAAAGTGGACTACCCGTCCGGACCGCGCACTATGGTGCGTCAGCCGATTGAAATTGCCGGCGCGGACAAACTGCCGTACGCGAAAGCTCCGCAGCTCGGCGAGCACACGGAGGAGGTTCTGCGCGAACTCGGCTACGGCGGGGAGAAAATCAGGGACTTGCACGGGCGTCAGGTCATATCGACCTGGGACGACGTGAAAGGCAAGGTTCTCGCGCAGAGCGGAGACAAGGAATAAACCGCAAGGCGCGGGCATAAGCCCGCGCCTTGTTCTTTTGTATTACGTCAGCAGAAGCCGTTTTCGTTGTTTTCGCCCTTGCCGAATCCGCGCTCTCCGCCGCCGCAGCAGCAGAAAACGATAATCAGCAGGATGATGATCCACAGGCAGCTGTTGCCGTTGCCGCCGAAAATGTTACACATCGCATATTCCTCCGGAAAGATTTTTGTGTCAACGCTATGTTCGGGGTACACCCTTGTATCCTCTGTACAAAGCATTTTATGCCGGAAGAACCGATATGTGCATTGAGACTTTGCTACGCCGTCCAGTCGTAGTGCGGGTTGTCGCCCGACGCTATTTCGTCGTCGTCGAGCATCAGAAACGTTTGCAGGGCGCGCCCCTCCCGGTCGGGTACCGGGTCGTTCCACGTCACGTCAACGTGGAGCCACTCGCCGCCGACGCGCACCTGATTCCACGCGTGGTTCATCGCCGTACTTTCGACGCGCCGCCAGCGGATACCGTACCGGTTCATAAGCAGCCCGAACGCCGCGGTGTAAGCCTCGCACGTTCCCGTGCCGAGGACGAGCAAATCGAACGCCGTCGGGTGCGACAGCGTCCGGTCGTACTCCGCGTTGAGACACAGCCAGTCGTTGACGGCGGCGACCGTCTCCGCGTCCGTATCGTACTCGCCGATTTCACCGGCGGCGCGTTCGACGGCGAGCATCAAAGCCTCAATGTCACGGCGCGCGTCGTCCGGGTCGCCGTAGGAATACGTCGGCTCGATAGTCGTGACGTAACTGCCCTCGAAGTAGCTCCAGTTCACGTCCGGCAGCACGAAAAACAGCTCCGGATGCTCGCCGAGTACTCCGAAGAACAGGTCGCCGACCTCGTCTGTCGAGATTCGGTACGCGAAAACGCTGATTTCCGCGTCAAGCCGCAGCAGCGACGCGGTGATGAAGTCCTCAATCGGCTCGTCCGGCATCGGCGCGGAAGTCCGCTGTGCGGGTTCGCCGTCCGGCGCGAACGCGTCCGTGTCGTCGTCCTCATAGCCGAGAAGCCGGTTCAGCC
Organism: Oscillospiraceae bacterium; assembly: GCA_031290515.1. Classification (GTDB taxonomy): domain Bacteria; phylum Bacillota; class Clostridia; order Oscillospirales; family Oscillospiraceae; genus JAIRRO01. The sequence goes on along the minus strand of JAITNK010000062.1, from coordinate 1,558 downwards.
CGTCCTCCGCGAAGCCGATAACGCCGCACCCGGAGAGCAGCAGACAAGCCGCGAGCGCGGCGGCGATTAGTTTTTTCATAGTTTTATAAACACGGCGCGTTTCTCTTTCTATCGGGATTTTAAGGTTAATTGCGGATATATACCGCAGGCGTTTGCGTCGTCGTGGTATATCAGTTTAGATAAGGTTAATATCCACAGCGTGGATATAATACCACACCCGCGCCCGAATTGCAAACCCAAAGGGCGCGTCCGCGACACAGCGATAAATGTCCGCCGGATAACTGTCTGCCAAGCTGCCTTGCGGCTTTCTTTCAGCAGCAAGCCGCTTCCGTTTCCCGCGGCTGCCGTAATTTAGCTTGCATTGCCCGGAACTATGTGGTATACTTATAAAATCACATTATACCGTAGGCGCGCAGGCTCGACTGGCTTTGCCGGCGGTCTGCGGATTATACCGCAGGCACGCAGTGCCGCCGCGGTATAGGTTTTGAGCGGACCCGAAGGGCTTTGCCCGGCGGTCAGCGGATATTATAATTAGGAGGAACATACATAATGGCTGTCAATCTCTTCGACCTCACCGGCAAAGCCGCCGTCGTAATCGGCGGAGCGGGCGGACTCGGACAGGCAATCGCCGCGGGTCTCGTCAACGCGGGCGCGGACGTGCTCATCTCGTCGCGCAAGGAGGAATCGCTCAAAACCGCGCAGGCGGAAATCAAAGCCGCGACCGGCAAGGAAGTCGCGTACTTCGCCGGAGACGCGACGAAAGAAGCCGACGCGGAAGCTCTCGTCGCTTACGCCGCCGCGAAATACGGCAAGGTTACGATACTCGTCAACGCACAGGGGTTCAACAAAAAGCAGGACGCGCTCGATTTCGACATCGAGGTGTTCCGCCAAATGCTCGACGCGAACGTCACGAGTTTTATGATTTCCTCGAAACACTTCGGCAAGCACTTTAAGGCAAACGGCTACGGCAAGATTATCAACCTCTCGTCCGTGCGCGGCAAAATCGCCACCAAAGGCTCCGGAAACGCCGGTTACTGCGCGACAAAGGGCGCGGTCGATATGCTCACGAAACAGCTCGCGAGCGAATTCGGACCGTTCGGCGTGACCGTCAACGCGCTCGGACCGAACATCACGGCGACCCCGATGATGGTCGAAGTGTTCAAAAAGCGCGCCGCCGAAGCCGGCGTTTCCGTCGAGCAGTACGTCAAGCAGCAGGGCGAGGGCAACCCGCTCCGCAAGACCGGCGAGCCGGAAGACATCGTCGGAACCGCGGTGTTCCTCGCGTCCGCCGCAAGCGACTTTATGACCGGAAACATTCTCTATCCCGACGGCGGACTTACCGCAATCGGCTGACCTATACCCTATACCCCTATGCCCCGAAAAACGGCGCGCGGCGGCGGCTTCACAGCCGCCGCTGTAACATTACCGTAACTTGACTATTCGGCTTTGGGGGCGTATAATGCCGGTAATGCGGGATATACCCGCGTATGTTCACCAGCCGGGCAACCGGCAAATCTTATAAGGAGGAACATAAATGCGTAACCTCAGAAAGCTGCTC
>JAITNK010000061.1 GCA_031290515.1 Oscillospiraceae bacterium | reverse complement strand
CGCCTTGTGCTTGCGCCGAAGGCTCTTTTGTGTTGCTTGGTTGCCATCGTCCATTGCCTAAAACTTTTTCGTTTTTTCACGCTTTAGGGCTTGACATCTTTATAGCTGGCTCTCTGCACTCTCCCCTTGGCTAAGGGGAACGGAAGCCGCGCTCACGCTGTTCGCGCAGGGTCGTTGCGGCGGGTCGCCGCACACTGCGGTGGTACGCACAAAAGCCCCGATTGCGCGGCGCACAGTGCGGCTGTGCTGTGCAACGACCGAAAGTGAGCGGAGCGAACGCCATTTTCGCGTCTCCGGGGGGTTAGAGGGGGTCCGGGGGAGCCATAGGGGGTTCTCCCCCGGTGGTTCCCCCGGGGCGTTCCCGCCGCCCGCAAGCGGCGCAACCCGCACGCGGCTAATAATGTGAAGAGTCGTCGCAGACGGCTCCGCGTCCGCAGACGCGTTCCCTGTGCGAGCTTGCGAGCACGGAGCGCAGGGAGGGCTTGCCCGACCAAGCGGTAAACAAGCGACGGTCGGATTCATTCCGACCGCGCGGTTAATCCCGGGCTTTGCCCGAGGGAGCGTATGATTATGATAGAATTCGACGTATACAAACAGAAAATCGGCGCGCTCGAGCCTGTGCTCGACACGCTGCGCTCCGCGCTGAAGCTGCGCGACGCGGACTCCGAGCTTGAAACGCTCGGCTCCGAGGCGGCGGCGGACGGCTTCTGGAACGACCTGCCTAACTCGCAGAAGGTTTTACAGCGCACAAAGCAGCTGCAAAACAAGCTCGCGAGCTTCCGCAAACTCGAATCGCGGTACAGCGACCTTGAAACGCTGTGCGAAATGGCGCGCGAGGAGGACGACGCTTCGCTTCTGCCGGAGCTTGAAACCGAGTACGCGGCTTTCGAGTCCGCGCTTTCCGACGCGCGAATGGCGACGCTGCTCTCCGGCGAGTACGACGGCTGCAACGTTATGCTGAGCTTCCACGCGGGCGCGGGCGGCACCGAGGCGCAGGACTGGGCTGAAATGCTGTACCGTATGTACACGCGCTGGGCGGAGCGGCACGGTATGAGCTACAAGCTGCTCGACTATCTTGACGGCGAGGAAGCCGGGCTTAAGTCCGCCGCGATTGAGATTGACGGTGAAAACGCTTACGGACTGCTGAAGTCCGAGAGCGGAATCCACCGTCTCGTGCGCATTTCGCCGTTCGACGGTTCCGGCAGACGGCACACGTCGTTCGCCGCGGTCGAGGTCGCGCCGCTTATCGGCGACGAAGTCGAGGTCGAAATACGCCCGGAGGATTTGCGGGTGGACACCTACCGCAGTTCCGGCGCGGGCGGTCAGCACGTCAACAAGACGGAGTCCGCAATCCGCATTACGCACATTCCGACGGGCGTCGTCGTCGCGTGTCAGATGGAGCGCAGTCAGCACCAGAACCGCGAGGTAGCGATGCGTATGCTGCGCTCAAAGCTCGTCGAAATCAGGGAGCGAGAACACCTCGACAAAATCTCGGACATCAAGGGCGAGCAGCTTAAAATCGAGTGGGGCAGTCAAATCCGCAGTTACGTTTTTATGCCGTACACGCTCGCGAAAGACCATAGGACAGGCTCCGAAAACGGCAACATCAACGCCGTTATGGACGGCGACCTCGACGGCTTCATCAACGCGTACCTGTCGCTGAAAGCGGGTGAATAACTTGAAACGCGTATTTACCGTTTTGTTATGCGCGTCGTTGCTCGCGCTCGCGGGGTGCGTAAGGTCCGAAAACGCAGCCTCTCCCCCGCCGGACGTTTCGCGATCCGCGGAGCCGTCCGCGGAGCCGTCCGCAGCACCGGAACAATCTCCGGAGCAGTCGCCGCAGACCGTAGCGTGGGAGCAGGCGCGCGTTGACGCGCACGATGAACTTGTAGTTTTTGAAAAAATCATCAGGCTCGCCGCGGAGCGGTCGCTTACGGAATTCGACCCGGAGCGGCTTACCCTTGGCGAAACGCGCTTTTCCGCCGACTTTGACGGCGACGGCGGCGGCGACGAGCTGCTCGTCACGATAACCGAGCTGTACGACGAGCCTACCCCCGGCGAGACGATTGTAACCGTAACGCTCTCGGTTAACGGCGCGGAATATTCGTACGTTGACGACCTGAACGAAGGCATTTTGCTGCAGGTCGCGGATCTTGACACTGCGGACCCGTATAAATATATTTACATATTCTCCGGTTCGTCCGATATCGACGGGTACGCACGGATTTTCCGCTGCGACGGCGTGACGATTGAACAGGTTTTCGCGTTCGGCGTGACGGTTTACGCGTACTACGACGGCGCGGGCAAGGTCTATCACGTCGCGTTCACGGACGGATGGGATTGGGAAACCAATGAGAAAACAAACGACGACTGGGGTCATCACATCTATATCGCCGACACTCGCACAGGCGAGAATACTTACGAGTGCCCGTGGAAGGAGTAATCTATGCCTTTTTTGAGTTCCGGATTTAGCATAACGCGCCTGTTCCCGGTCTTCTTCCTCGCGATTCTCGCGGTAATCGTCTTCTTTGCCGTGCGCGGCATCGCGCAGTGGTCGAAGAACAACGGCTCCCCCCGCGTTCCGGCGCGGGCGCGCGTCGTGTCCAGGCGCGAGAACGTTGACACGCATATGCACGACACGGGCGACGTGTACTCCGCGCCGATGATGACAAGCTCGACGACGTATTACGTCACGTTCGAGTTCGACACGGGCGACCGCGCGGAATTCGCCGTTAGCGGGCGCGAGTTCGGTATGCTCGCCGAGGGCGACGAGGGTACGCTGACGTTTCAGGGAACGCGGTACATCGGATTCGAGCGGGAGTAAAACCCGCAAAATTTACGGCGCAAAACCGTACGCGCTTGCCGCGCGCTTAACTTTCGTCCCGCGCCGAAGGACGGTCTGCCGCGACCGACTCACGGCGTCGCTGATTATCTCCGGCAGCGCGAAGGAAACCGAAGCCGTGTTCTGCGGCTTGCTTAAATGAAAATCAACGCAAAAGGACTCCGGCTTGCGCCGGAGTCCCTTTATATTTTCGCGCCTACTCCGTGCGGAGCGCGACGACCGGGTCTTTTTTCGCCGCGACCCGCGACGGGATAAGCCCCGCAATAAACGTCAGCAGCATTGAAATCAGCACCAGCGCAACCGCGCCCGTAACCGGCAGTACCGCGAGATTCTGCGTGATACCCGTGAGCTTTGCGATGATGACGTTCGCGGGAATGTCTATCAGCGCGGTAATAATTATACCGAGCAGTCCCGCGGCAAATCCGATGAACAGCGTCTCCGCGTTGAACACGCGCGATATGTCTTTCTTGGACGCTCCGATTGCGCGGAGGATTCCGATTTCGCGCGTGCGTTCGAGTACGGAGATGTAGGTGATTATCCCGATCATAATACTCGAAACGACGAGCGAAATCGAGACGAACGCTATCAGCACTATTGAAATCGCGTTGATAATCGTCGAAATCGAGTTCAGCATTATCCCGATGAAGTCGGTGTAGGTTATGCCCTCGCCCTCGGGACGCGACGCGTTGAAGCCCGCAATCAGGTCCTCGACCTTGTCCTTGTTCTCGAAGCTTGACGCGTAAATATCGATGCTCGTCGGGTTGTCCGCCGTGCGGTACTGCAGCTTCTCAAGGTTAGACTCATACGTCGCGGAGCTTTCCATCATCGCGGAGACGACAAGGTCGAATATCTCGTCGTCTTTCATTCCGGCGGCGCGCATCTGCTCGATATAGCCGAGCTGCTCCTCCGCCATTGCTTTGCTCTGCTCCGTGATATAACCGACAAGCTCGTCTACCGTCCGAATCGCGAACGCGTCCTGCCCGAGACTCATACCGCCGAAGCCGAGAACGATTCCGACAATCTGCGCATCGGGTACGCCGTATCCGCGGAGCGTTTCAATGCTCGCAATCTGAGCCGCGACCGCGGCTTCGACCTGCGAGTTCACCATATCGATGAACTCGTCGAGCGAACCGAACGCCGGCGCGTCAAGCTTGAACGGCTTACCGGTGAATACGTCGATTACCGGGTTCGCGAGCTGTTGTTTGACGATTTCGCTCTCCGCGATCTGCGCGATGAGATATTCGTCAAGCTCTTTCGTAAGCCCGATTTCGGTGTTCTGCGAGACCGCAGCCGCGTCCTCGTTCGGACGCAGAATCCCCACGATTCTGACTCTCGGCGCGGCGGCGAGCTTCGCCGCCACAAACGCCTGGTCTTCGGAGCGGTCAATCCACTCGCCGTTTTGCTCGTCGTAGTAATCGGTCGGCAGCATTATCGCGTACTCAAGCCCGATAACGTCCGAATAGGACAGCGGTTCTACCCCGGTTTCGAGCGTCTCGCCGTTCATAACGGCATTCACCATCGTGTCAAGCTCCGCCTGTCCCTTTATTCCGAGGGAGTAAAGCATAAGGTCGGGAATCGTGTTCTCTTCGCTTACGATAAGCACCGCCTCGAACGCGCTCTCCGGCAGCTTGCCCTCGACGACGTCGTACTGCGCGCGGAGGAAGTCCTCGTTCGGCATAAGAACGTGCCACAAATCGGCGTTCTGGAAACTGCTCGTCGCGCCCATACCGACCATCATTCCGCCTGACTGCTGCACGGACGACATATCAATCCCGTACATCTGCGAGTACATTTCGGTGAATACGGAGCTGGGGTTTACGCGGAACCAGGTTCCTTCCGCCGTGTAGTGGTACAGGTTGCGGTCTACGCTGTAGTTGTACTTGACGGCGGTCGTGTACTCCGCGACTTCGTCCATACGCTCGTCGATATACGCTTTGAAAGCCTTGAGGTCGTTGGACTTTATCTGGCTCGTCATCGTATTTATCATTTTCATCATCAGGGTGTTGACGTAAATCTTGTCCGGGTCGCGCTCCTCGCCGCCGTCCGGCCTGCCGCCCATCATCGACGTCAGCAGCCCGCCTACGTCCATAGCTTCTTTTTCAATCGTAATCGGATAGGCGGAGAGCGTGTCCCGCTCCGTGTTTGTGATATACGTCTGAAGCCCGTTCTGAAGCGACAGCACGAGCGCGATACCGATGATTCCTATGCTCCCCGCGAACGAGGTCAGCAGCGTGCGCGCCTTTTTCGTCAGCAGGTTCGAGACGGAAAGCCCGAGCGCGGTGAGGAACGACATCGTCGTGCGTTTCATCGAAAACGTCTTGGCGTTTGCGTCCGGCTCGACATACGGGTTCGAGTCGGAGATTACCTTGCCGTCGAGCAGCTTTATTATGCGCGTCGAGTATTTTTCCGCAAGCTCCGGATTGTGCGTCACCATTATGACGAGCTTGCCGCCGGCGATTTCGCGCAGCAGCTCCATAATCTGCACCGAAGTTTCGGAGTCGAGCGCGCCGGTCGGTTCGTCCGCGAGCAGAATGTCGGGGTTGTTTATCAGCGCGCGGGCAATCGCGACGCGCTGCATCTGTCCTCCCGAGAGCTGATTCGGTTTCTTGTGTATCTGGTCTTCGAGTCCGACGCGCGCAAGTACGTCCGCGGCGAGACGGCGGCGTTCTCCCTTTGATATTCCGGACAGCGTGAGCGCAAGCTCGACGTTCGCGATAACCGACTGGTGCGCAATCAGGTTGTACGTCTGGAAAACGAAGCCTATCGAGTTGTTTCTGTACGCGTCCCAGTCCTTGTCGCGGAATTTCGTCGTGGATTTGCCGTTTATTACGAGGTCCCCGGAGGTAAAGCGGTCGAGTCCGCCGATAATGTTCAGCAGCGTCGTCTTTCCGCAGCCGGACGGTCCGAGCACCGACACGAACTCCGACTCGCGGAATTTCAGGTCGATACCGCGCAGCGCCTCGACGGCGGTGCTGCCCGCCATATAAGTCTTTCGTATCTCTTTCAGCTCAAGCATTCAATTACTCCCTTTACGATAATATGCAGATTGTAGCACTTCGCCGCGCGGCATATGTTACGGATTTGAAAACTATTGTCCGCCCTGCCGGACGAGTCTCCCGCCGCTCAATGTTTTTCGCCGCTTGCGGCGCGCCGAAACTGTGCAGGAGGAAAATCAGGTAAACTGACAAGCCGCGGCGGCATATAGATTAGCGTAGACGTCCGCGGACAGCCGGGAGCGGCGGGCGTTCCGGCGAAGCCGCGTCCCGCGCAACCGGCGTTTTGCCGGAACATAAGCTGCGGGAGACTTTTCCGACCGGTCGGCTGACAATGGCGAGGGGGGAACGCGATGCCGGGTCACGACACAAAACACATAAGCCGCGCGTTCAGAAACGCGGAAACGCTTGAGTTCGACGACTTTTCGGGTATCGTGCTGATGAGCGACTGCCACCGCGGGTACGGCGGGTGGGCAGACAACTTCGCGATAAACGAGGACACCTATTTCGCCGCGCTCCGGTTTTACGACTCCTCCGGCTTTACCTATATCGAACTCGGCGACGGCGACGAGCTGTGGGAAAACCGCAAATTCTCCGAGATAGCCGCGACGCACAACCACGTTTTCTGGCTGCTTCGCAATATGTGGCTCGACGGGCGGTTTATTATGCTGTACGGCAACCACGACGTCGAAAAGAAGTTCAAGCCGAAGCTGATGAATTCCTATTACGGCGCGAACGAGCGGCGCGAACTGCCGCTGTTCCCCGGAATGAAAGTCAAAGAGGCGGTGCGGCTGCGGCACCGCGTTTCGGGCGCGGAGTTTCTGCTCATACACGGACATCAGGCGGACTTTTTCAACGACGGGCTTTGGAAACTGTCCCGCTTCCTCGTGCGGTATATCTGGAAGTCGCTTCAGAACGTCGGGCTTAAAGCTCCGGCTCGCGGCTCCTACTACGATAAGAATATGGACGACACGGAAGAGCGTCTGTCCCGCTGGACGCGCGCAACCGGCACGCCGCTGATCGCCGGACACACTCACCGTCCGCGCTTCCCCGGGCCGGGTGAAACGCCGTACTTCAACGACGGAAGCTGCGTACACCCGCGCTGTATTACGGCGGTCGAAATCGCGAACGGCGCGATACGGCTCGTCAAGTGGAGCCACAAGACGCGGTCCGACGGCGTGCTGTACGTCGGGCGCGACACGGTTTCGGGTCCGTACGCGATAACGGATTATATGCAAGCCGGCGGCTTGGAGAGGTGATATTATGCTCGCGTTTACAATCGCGCTGTTTCTCGCAAGTCCTTTTCTGACGCTCAGGCTCGACGGCGGCGGGTCGTTTGAAAAGCCGCTGTCCGCCGACGAGGAGAAATACTGGCTCGAGCGTTTGGAATACGGCGACCCGGAGGCGCGCGACGTTCTCGTCGTGCGGAACCTGCGGCTCGTCGCGCACATCGCGAAAAAATACTACTCGAACGAGACCGACAAAGAGGATTTGATGCAGTGCGGCACAATCGGGCTTATCAACGCGGTTATGAGCTTCCGGCGCGACAAGCAGACGCAGCTGTCCACATACGCGTCCACCTGCATCGAGAACGAGATGCGTATGTATTTCCGCAAAAGGCGGAAGTACAGCGGCGAAGCTTCAATCGACGAGCCGCTCGACACCGACCGCGACGGCAACCCGCTGACGCTTAAAGACATACTGTACACGACCGGCGACCTCGGCGAGGAGCTTGAGTCGAACGAGGTTCACGGCAGACTCGACGCGTTTATAACCGAGGAACTGTCTGAACTTGAAAAGAACATAATCCGCGCGCGGTATTACTCGGACGGACGCAGCGTCGTCCCGCAGCGCGAGGTCGCGGTGAAAAACGGCATCTCGCGCAGCTACGTTTCGCGCATCGAGAAAAAGGCCCTCGAAAAGCTGCGCCTGCGCTTTGAGAAGGACGGCTTCTGAGCGCGCCGGAGCGCGGAAATGTTCCCGGGCGTTGACAATCTCCGCGGCGCGTGTATACTGCGGCGCGGGGTGATAAAATGAAAGCAACCGAATTCCGGGACAAAATCGACGCGTACTTCGCCGGCTGCGAGGACGAAAACGTATTCCCCGACGAGGCGGGACTGAAGCTCGCGCTCAATCTTACCGACCGCGCGTATCTCGCGTTTCTCTCGCGCACCGACCGTGCGGGGAGAGCGTTCCGCGATGCGCTCGAAATCGCGCGTATGCGCCGCGAGAGTATTCTCGGGCGGCGGCAGTTCCGCGACGGCAAGGGCTATATGTTCTCCGCGAGCGCGTCTCCGGAGCGCGCAACGCCGGAACACGCGGACGAACGCGCGGCGGAGAGCGCGCCGGGAAAGGATACCGTCGAAGTGATTCTGCGCGGCGAGGAGGACTATTTCGCGTAGGATAAAAGCGCAGTCCCGGCGGTTGCGGGGGCTGCGCTTTTGTTTATTCGCCGCCCGCGCGCAAACGCGCCCGCGCTTGCAATCCGGGTGCGGACGTGCTATAATCCGGGGCAAGTATATGCGGAGGGCGCACGATGGACGCGCTCGGAATGTTATCGGAATATGAAGTACCATTTCACGATTTGCGAGCGTCCCGATATGGTCGGCGTTACCAATCACGCGCCCGATATTTTCAGAAAAATCTGAAAATTGCTCTTGCAATTTGCTTTTCGGTGTGCTATAGTATGCAAGCTGTCGTCAGGTCGTTCGGGTTTATACGGCGGCGGTTGCCGGTCGTTACGGCAAATCCGTGCCGCACACGGCGTTTTGCCGGAACACCGCAGCGCAGCCGGAATTCATTTCCGGCAAGCGGATAACATACGCGCCTGTAGCTCAGTTGGATCAGAGTGTCTGGCTACGAACCAGAAGGTCGGGGGTTCGAGTCCCTCCAGGCGTACCAAATCCCAGAAACCCCCGCAACCCTTACGGTTGCGGGGTTTCTGTTGCGTTGCAACGCGTATTACGCGTTTTGCGCGCCGCGTCCGGGTTCGCGCTTTGGCTGCAATGTAAAATTGCGGTTGCGGATTGTGTCGGTTTGCGGTATAATATCCACAAGCGGATATTAACCTTATTTAAGCTGATATACCACTACGGCACTGCGTGCCTGTGGTATATAGTTTTGAGCAGACCCGAAGGGCTTTGCCCGCCGGTCTGCGGATATTATACCGCAGGCACGCAGTGCCGCTGCGGTATACCGGCTTAAATAAAGTTAATATCTACTTGCGGATATTATACCACAGGCGTTTACGCCGCTACGGTATACCGGCTTAAATAAGGTTGATATGCGCTCGCGGATATTATACCACAAACCGACACAATCCGCAACCGCAATTTTACATTGCAGCCAAAGC
>JAITNK010000017.1 GCA_031290515.1 Oscillospiraceae bacterium | reverse complement strand
CCCGTGAAGCAGCGAAAAACGGACGCTGTTCAGCGTCTGTTTTTCGTCGTCAAGCCCCCGGCAAAAAAAGTTGAACTTTTTTTGTGTCGGGGGCTTGACATTTTCGTGGTGCGAGAGATGGGACTCGAACCCACACGTCCGTAGGACACATGCACCTCAAGCATGCCAGTCTACCAATTCCAGCACTCTCGCATCGTCCGCGACCTGCGGACTGAAGCATTATAGCAAACGCCGCGCGGTTTGTCAATAGCGGTTTTTCATCTTGTTCACGTTTGCCGGAAAATATTCGGATTCCGGCGTTTTCCGCGGATATTTGCCGCAAAACACGCCGAGAAACCGCCGTTTCCGCGAGCCCGCAGCGCAAAAATCCGCGAAATGCCGCGGCACACGCGCTTCCGTCGATGCGCCCCCGCTCTGTTTGCCAGCCGCAGCAAACGCAGCGCACCGCGGCACTACGCGTCCTCGCGCATAAGCACGGCGCGCACGGGCGAGCCGTCGCTCCCCGCGAGTTTCAGCGGAAACGCCGCGAGCGTGTACCGCCCCTCCGGAACTCCCGCGAGCCGCAGTCCCTCGAGCGGGATAACGCCCGCGGAGAGCAGAATGACGTGTACGGCGGCGGGCGCGTCCGGCGGAGCGACGCTCTGGCTCTCCACGCCGAGCAGCCGGATTTCAGACGACGCGACAGCCCGCGCCGCGTCCTCCGTAACTGTAATGTCGCCGCGGAGTAAAAGCCGCGTCTCGCGGAGATACGGCGCGAGCGATTCCGCCGTAACCCCGCCCGAAAGCTCCGCGACGACGCAGTCCCCGAAGCAGAGTCCGAGCGGGATTTCGTCAATCGCCGCTCCGTCTCCGACGAAGTGGCGCGGCGCGTCCAAATGCGTCCCGTTGTGCGCCGAGAGCGACAGATTCGTCAGATTATAGCCGTCCTCCGCGAATGTTTTGTCGCGCTCGAACGACGGCGCGAGGTCGCCGGGAAACACAACCGACGAGAAAAGCTCCTGCGTAATGTCGTAGAAAATCATAATTCCTCCCGATTATTCCGGAAAAGTGTTGCGGTACACGCTAAAGTGTGCTATAGTGCTGGTCTGCGAAAAAGGAGGCGCTCGCTATGCCAAACATCGAACTAATCGTTACCGACCTCGACAACACGCTTTTGCGGCGCGACAAGACAATAAGCGGATACACGGTCAGCGTGTTCCGCCGTGCGCGTGAACGCGGAGTGCCGATTGCGTTTGCGACGGGGAGACCGCTAAGTCACGTTACACGGTTTTCCGACGTTATCAAACCGCAGGCTATGCTGCTCAGCAACAGCTCAACGATTGTTATAAACGGCGAAATTGTAAAAGAATTTGTGATGCCGCTTGATTCCGTAAACGCAATGCTTTACGAATTAGCGTTGAGCGGCAAAACCACCAAAATCGGCGCGAGGGCGCGAGATGTGTATTACAACACGAAGCCCGTAACCGACATTGAAAATCAAGTTTATCACGATTTCAGAACGTCAATTGACGATGTGATTACCCATTTGTCGTTCCACACAGAAGATGAGGCTTTCGCTCTTGCGATTCTTGAAAAATATCCGGAGTTTCTGCATTTCAGAGTCAGTGACGACGACCTTTACGACGTTGCGCTTCGCGGCGTGACAAAAGCAAGCGGAATAAAATATATCGCGGATTATTTCGGCATTTCGCTCTCCGAAACCGCCGCGTTCGGCGACGATTGGAACGATATTGAAATGCTACGCGAGTGCGGCGTTGGCGTCGCGGTTGCAAACGCGATTGACGGGTGCAAAGCGGCAGCGGACCGCATATGCGGCGACTGCGACGACGACGGCGTCGCAAGGTGGATTGAGGAAAATGTTTTATCACAGCAGCCGGCTCCGCCGACCGAGCGGTAAACAAGCGGTTAATCCCGCGGCTGATTTTGCAAAAACTCATCTAACGCTTTCGCAAGCTGGTCGGGACAGGACGTGCCGCGTCCGTCGCAGTCGATGCCGCGGAGCCTGTCCGCCGCTTCCGCCGCCGTAAGTCCCGCGACGAGACGCGATATGCCCTGCAAATTCCCGTCGCACCCGCCGACGAACGCGACGCTTTTTATTATGCCGTCCTCGACCTCCAGGTCGATTCGGCGCGAGCAGGTACCCTTAGTTTTGAATGACGTCGTCATAGCGGTATGTACCTCCGTATACGTTAACTGCCGTTCATTATAACACAGGCGCGAAGTGCCGTCGCGGTATATCAGCTTAGATAAGGTATAATATCCACAGCGTGGATTATACCACAGGCACAAAGTGCCGTCGTGGTAGTGGTATATAAACTTAGAAAGGTTAATGTCCGCCTGCGGATATTATACATAACTTGCGGGCGCAGAACGCGCCGCTACCCACGATTGACGCGGGGACTCGCGGCGGGCGCGCTGTCACCGCAGAATCCGGCGCAGTTCGGGCAGCGGGTCCGCGCCGCCGAAGAAACAACCGCCGCTGACGAGCGTTTCCAGTTCGCCGAGCGTCGCGAGCGTCGCGTCGCAGGTTTCGCCCTCCTGAAGCCGCACCTCGGATAAATCAACGTCGCGGAGGAACAGCCATTCGTCCCAGTGATGTGAAATATCTCCGTACGTTTCGGCTGTCCACAAGCCTTGCCGGAAAATCTCCCCGCCGTTCGGGTCGAGCGCGACGCCGCACTCCTCAAGCACTTCGCGCAGTACTCCCGCGCGGCTGTCCTCGCCCGCGAGCACCGAGCCGGCGGGAGCCTCCCACATTCCCGCGCCGCGCTTGTTCGGACTGCGCTTCGTGAGGAGTATCCGCCCGTCGCGCCCGACGATAAACGCCCGCACGACAAGGTGATAGTCCCCGGGCGGCACGTTCGCGGAGTCGCGCGTCACGGTGCGTCCGGCCGGCGCGCGGTTCGCGTCGTACACGTCCCACAACTCGGGCGCGTTCATATAGTTTCACCGTATTTCCGCGCGACGTACGCCGCTTTTTCGCGCACCGCTTCGTGTTCGTCGCCGAGCGCGGCGCGTACTGCGGCGGCGTATTGCGGCTGCCAATCGTTTGCCAGTACGTTCAGCGCGGTGACTTTCCATTTCCACAGATTGTCCGCGCCGATGTAGTGGAACTTGCGGCTGAATTTCTCGCGCAGTTCATCGTACGTCGCCGACAGAATCCATTGCGGTTTCAGGAATTCTTCGAGTTCCGAGAGACCGGGGTACTCGTCCGTGCCGAAAGGTTTCGCGTTGAACGGACACGCGTCCTGACACGCGTCGCAGCCGTACAGCCACGCGCCCGTCTGCGCGTTTTGCGGGTCGTCCGGCGCGAGACGCACGCCCGACGCGGTAAGATGCTCGACGCAAGTGAGCATACTCATAGTGTACGGCGCGGACAGCGAGCCGGTCGGACAAGCGCGGCGGCACAGGTCGCACCCGTCGGGACACGGCTTCGCCGAAGTCTCACGGACGCTCTCCGTCTCCGCGTCGGTCGCCCAGGCCCAGAGCCAGTACCGCGAGCCGTTCGCGCCGTAGAAAAAGTTGTTGCGCCGAAAAACGCCGAGCCCTGCCGACACCGCCGCCCACCGCAGTCCGAGAACGTTATTGCTCTCGGTCCGCAGCCCGAGCGACGCAAGATACTCGCCGAGCGCGGCGACCTGCGTCGCTTCGCGCGACTCCGGACACGAGCGGAAGTCGAACAAAAAGTGCTTGCCGACCAGACCGTCGAGCGCGGGAGGCACGCGGTACCGCGAGATGTCGAGCGCGACGGCGACGACGGACTTCGCCCACGGCATCGTGCGGCGCATATTGCCGCGCTCCGCCCAGCCGAACGCGGATTCGCCGTCCGGTATGTTCGCGATTCGTTCGCGGACGCGCTCGGCGTAACCGTCCATAACGTCGGCGCGGACGATTCCGCAGAGGGCGATGCCGAGTTCGCGCGCCCTGCCGGTGATTTGCTCCGTCAAATCAGTTTTCATCCGAACAGCACCTCATTGATAACGCCGAGCAGTTCCTCCTGCCGCCCGCTGCCGGGGAGCGCGGGTTCGGACTTCAGCGAGTACGCTTCAAGCTCTTCAAGCGTCGCGGAACCGCTTCTGATTTTCGCTCCGATACCGGAACCGTAGCCCGCGTAACGGTCGCGGACGAACGCGTCGATTCTGCCGTCCTCAATGATTGCGGCGGCTTTTTTAAGCCCGAGCGCGAACGTGTCCATACTCATACGGAACGCGGTTTCAATATCCTCCGGAGTATAGCTCGCGCGGCGGTTTTTCGCGTCGAAGTTGAAGCCGCCGGTTACGCCGCCCGCCTTGATGACCTCGTACATACACTCCGCCGCGTCGTAGACGCTGTACGGGAACTCGTCCGTGTCCCAGCCGAGCAGCGCGTCGCCGGTGTTCGCGTCGATACTGCCGAGCATACCGTTGTCCGCCGCGGTGCGCAGCTCGTGCCGGAACGTGTGTCCCGCGAGCGTCGCGTGGTTCGCCTCGATGTTCAGCTTGAAGTCGCCGCCGAGACCGTACTTTTTCAGGAACAGAATCGTCGCCGCAGCATCGAAGTCGTACTGGTGCTTCGCCGGTTCTTTCGGCTTCGGTTCGATATAGAAGTCGCCGGAGAAGCCGATTTTGCGTCCGTAAGCGACCGCGGCTTTCATCAGCGCGGCGATATTCTCCTGCTCGAACTTCGTGTCCGTGTTCCACAGCGTATCGTAACCCTCGCGCCCGCCCCAGAACACATAGCCGCGCCCGCCGAGCCTGACGGTAAGCTCGAGTGCTTTTTTGACGCTTGCGGCGGCGCGCGCGAAAACGTCCGCGCTGTTCGACGAAGCCGCGCCGTTCATATATCTCGCGTGTCCGAACAGATTCGCGGTGCCCCACAACGCTTTTATGCCGGTCGCTTTTGACTTTGCGAGTATGTAGTCCGAAATCTCGTCGAGCCGCGCGTTCGTCTCCGCGAGCGTCGCCGCCTCCGGAGCGAGGTCGCGGTCGTGGAAGCAGAAGTATTCGATTCCGAGCTTTTGCATAAGCTCAAAGCCGAAGTCGGCTTTCGCCCGCGCGTGAGCCATCGTGCCGGGCGTCGCGCCGAACGACTTGTCCGCCGTGTCGCCGCCGAACATATCGGTGCCCGCGGCTCCGAGCGCGTGCCACCAGGACATCGAGAACGGCAGCCACCCGCGCATCGTTTTGCCCGCGACGACCTCGTCCGGGCGGTAATGTCTGAACTGAATCTTTGACATAGACGTCTCCTTTTTGTTGCGGCGCGGCGGTTTATTTGTATATCCAGCCCGCCGTGCCGTTCTTTTTAACGAACATTCCGCCGGAGTATTCGCGCACGAGTTTCACCGGTTCCCCCGCGCGCACGGCGAGCCGGAAGTCCGTGCCGTTCGCGCACCAAAGTTCGCCTTCGCGCCATACGCAGTCGTCCGGCAGCTCTATCGTACGTCCGGTCGCGGCGTGCCGGTACGGCTTAAACTCCCCGTCTCCGCCGAGAGGTTCGACGAAGCGGTCGAGCCAGGTGAGGTTCAGCGTCGCGCCGGAGCTTCCCCGGCAGTCGCGCGGCGCGGCGATTTCGGGCAAGTCGTCCTCGCACACATATGAAAACCCGCCGCCGGTAATAATCAGCGCGTTAAGCTGACCGTCGGCTTTGACGACAAGACCGCCGTCGATTGAGACGAGCCTGCGCTCCGCGTCGATAACCGGATTGTGGCGCGGCGCGCTGTGGTCGTAATTCGCAACGGGCCAGTGACCGGTAATCAGCCGGCTGCCGGACGCGAAACCGCGCTCCGCGAACGCGCCGGCTGTCAGGCAGGTTTTCACCTCCTGGCGGCAGAGCGGCGCGTCCGGGTCAAGTCCGGCGTGGACGAAAAGGTATTCCTCGCCGCCGAGGCGCAGCGCGATAATCTCGGGCAGTCCGGAGAGATATGCGGTATGGCGTTCCGTCAGCCAGCCGGCTCGCGGACGGACGTCCGCGTCAAGCAGCGTCGGCACTCCGCAGCCGTCGCCGTCTCTGCCGACCCAGTCGCAGTTGCCGTTCAGCGCGAACACGTTCGGCTGCGCGGACAGCGCGATTATATAGTCGAGCGTTTCGCGCGGCGCGGGACCTTTCAGGAACATATCGCCGACGAAAATCAGCGTATCGTCCGCGCGGAAGCCGACTTTCGCGAGCAGACGGCGCAGTATGACGACCGAGCCGTGAACGTCGCTCACCGCGATAACGCGGCTGCCGCCGGGAACCGCGAGTTCCCGAACCCTCGCGAAGCCGCTCATTCCGGCAGCGTGACTTCCAGCTTGACGCAGTCGTGCCCGGTAAGCTCGGCGGTGCGGCGGTCGGGCTGACCGGTTCCGGCGTACAGCGCGTATTTCCCGCCTGGGATGAGCTTCTCGCCACCGTCGTTCACGACGGAGAACGCGTCCTCCGGAATCCCGATTTCGATAAGCTGTCTGCTGTTCGGCGCGAACTCGGCTTTCGCGAACGCCGCGAGCTTCGGGTTCTTCGGCGCGAACGGCGACTCCGACTTGATATAGACCTGAATCACGTCCTTCGTCGCGTAGTCGCTGTCGTTAACAGCCGTTACAATAATCTTGCGGTTGTCAGCCGTCAATTGCGCGCTGTCAACCGACAAGTCGCCGTAGGTCAGTCCGTAGCCGAACGGGTACAGCACTTCGCCGCCGAAATAGCGGTAGGTGCGGTTTGCCATCGAGTAGTCGGTGAATTCCGGAAGGTCGTCCGCCGAGTTATAGAACGTCACGGGGAGCTTGCCGCAGGGCGAAGCCTCGCCGAACAGCAGATTCGCGACGGCTTCGCCGCCGAGCGCGCCGGGGTACCACGCGTTGAGGATTGCGACGACGTTGTCCGCCGCCTGCGCCTCGCGCAGGTCGATTGCGGAACCCGCCTCGAGAATGAGCACCACCGGCTTCCCGGTATCAATTATCGCGCGGAGAAGCCCGCGCTGACATTCGGGGAGGTTCAAATCGGCTTTGTCGCCCTCGAACCCGTTGGAGAAGCTGCCGGACATCATTTCCTCGCCCTCAATCGTCTCGTCAAGCCCGAGCACAAGCACCGTGAGGTCGCAGTGTTCGGCGGTCGCGACGGCTTCGGCGAACAGGTCGTTCCGCCGCGCGATAAAGTCGGACGACGGAGACGTGAGCTTCGAGCCTTCCGCGTAGTGAATCCGAACCTTGTCTCCGGCGTAGCCGGCGATACCCTCGGCAACCGTGACGTACCGCGCCGCCGTGCCGTAGTAGTTGCCGCGAAGGGCGGAGCGCGAGTCCGCGTTCGGTCCTATGACCGCGATATGCCCGTAGTCGCCGGGGTAAAGCGGGAGCGTACCGTCGTTTTTAAGGAGTACGCACGATTCCTCCGCGGCGCGGACGTTCAGAGCCTGATGCTCCGGGCAGTCAACGGCGTCGAACGGCACCGCGTCCCACCCGCTGCCGGATTCTCCGAGTATTCCGAGACGGAACCGCGTCGCCATAAGGCGCACCGCGCTGCGCCGCACGTCCTCTTCGGCGATAAGCCCCGCGTCGTAAGCGTCCATAAGCGACGAGTAAACGCTGCCGCAGTTAACGTCGCACCCGGCTTTGAGCGCGAGCGCGGCGGATTCCTCCGCGGTTTTCGTGACCTTGTGATGCTCGTGAAAATCGACGAGCGCCCAGCAGTCGGACACGACGTGACCGTTGAAGCCCCACTCGCCGCGCAGTATATCGACGAGCAGAAGTCCGCTCGCGCAGCAGGGTTCGCCGAGTGTGCGGTTGTACGCGCCCATAACGGCTTCGACGTTCGCCTCCGTGACGCACGCCTCGAACGCCGGAAGATACGTCTCGCGCAGGTCTTTGAGACTGCACACGGCGTCGAATTCGTGGCGGAGCTTTTCGGGTCCCGAATGTACGGCGAAGTGCTTCGCGCAGGCGGCGGTTTTCAGATATTCGCCGTCGCCCTGAAGCCCGTTCACGAACGCGACTCCGAGCCGCGAGGTCAGATACGGGTCCTCGCCGTAAGTCTCGTGTCCGCGACCCCAACGCGGGTCGCGGAAGATGTTGATATTCGGACTCCAGAATGTGAGTCCCTTGAAAATCCCGCGGTCGCCGTGAGAGCTTGCGGCGTTGTACTTCGCGCGCCCCTCCGTCGAAATCGCGTCCGCGACGGTTTCGACAAGCTCGGGGTCAAACGTCGCGGCGAGAGCGATTGCCTGCGGAAAGCTCGTCGCGGTGCCGGCGCGCGCGACGCCGTGCAACGCCTCGTTCCACCAGTTGTACGCGGGTACGCCGAGATGCGGAAGCTCGAGCGAGTCGAAAGCGAGCTGCGTCGCCGCCTCCGCGAGCGTCATCCGCGCGACGAGAGCTTCCGCCTTTTCGGTGCATTCCCTGATTTTTGCTTCTGTCATTTTGCCGCCTCCTGTGCCTGTAATTTTGTTGACAGTAGTTTATCACGGAGTTTCGCGGCGCGCAACAGTTTTTTGCCGCAAGTGCGGCAAATCCCAATTCGCGTTTCGTGCGAATATGTGCGGTTTCGTGCGCGGAACGGCGGAAACGCCGAAAAGATATTGAAAAATATGCGATTTTCCCCTTGACAATGGTACGGTACTAAGGTTTATAATATAGTGTATGCGAATATGCGCGAGCATTGTTGATTACAAAGGAGGACAGACAGTGGCGGTAAACACGGCAAACGCCCCGGAACTTGCGGCGGCGGTCAAAAAATACCTCGGCGCGTTCCCGGGCGATCTGATTTGCGCGCGTCAGCTCTGGTACGAGGGGCTTGACGGGCAGGGCGCGGCGAATCCCGAACAGGTTGCGGCAATCGAGAAGGCTATAGCGGACAACGGCGGGTGGAAAAACGTCGGCGACGTACGCTATGAAAAGTTCGGCAGCCAGAACAGCTTCAAAAAGGCTTAGGAGGGTACGATGAGCGAAACGAAAAGCGGAATAATGGTACAGCACAAGTTCAAGGTCAACGGCAAATATAAAACTCCCGAGGGCAAGGTGCTCAAGGTCGTGCTCTCCGAAGTCTATAATCTGCGCTGCTTTGAGCTTGACGCCGCCGGAAATATGGTCGGCGGAATGATTAAGATTCACCCCGAGAGCGAGCTTGCGGGCAAGCTCGCCGCGGTTGAATAAGGGAGATTAAAATGGCGACAGAAAAAATTACGCATACCATATGCGTCGGCGGACCTATCGCGATCCACACAGTGGACGGCGTTATCCGCCGCGTACGCCCGATCGTCTTTACAAAAGACGATCCCAAGGGCTGGGTTATCAAAGCCCGCGGAAAGGAGTACACTCCGAACCGCAAAACGAGTCCGGCTTTTATCGCGCTGACCGAGAAAAACCGCGCCTACGCCTACGACCGTATCCGTTACCCGATGATCCGCGAGGACTTCGTCGAAACGGCGGACGGACAGAACCGCAACACGGCTCTGCGCGGCAAGTCCGGGTACCGCAGCGCGACTTGGGACGAGGCTCTCGGTCTCGTCGCGCGCGAAACCAAACGCGTACAGGAGAAATACGGCAAGGAAACCGTCGCCGCGGTCACAAGCTCGCACCATTCGTGGGGACTGCTCGGCTATAAGCTCTCGACGTTCGCCCGGTTTTTCCGTATGCTCGGCTACACCGAGGTCAAGGACAACCCCGACTCGTGGGAGGGGTTCACCTGGGGCGCGCCGCATACCTACGGATACTACTGGAGACTCGGCGGCACCGAGGCTTTCGACCTCCTTGAGGACGCGCTTCAGAACGTCGAAACGATGATTATGTGGTCGCACGACCCGGACACGACGCGCGGCGGTTACGCCGGCAACGAGTCCACAATGTGGCGGCACTGGCTCGACGATATGGGCGTGCAGTTTATCTACATCGACCCGTTCAACAACTTCTCGTCCGTCAAGCAGGCGGACAAGTGGTTCGGTCCCCGGCCGGGTACGGACGCCGCGCTCTGCGAGGGAATCGCGCACGTCTGGCTGACCGAGGGGCTGTACGACAAGGAGTATATCGCGAAACACGCGCACCGTTTTGACGAGTGGGCGGACTATATCCTCGGCAGCGGAGCCGACCGTGTTCCGAAAACCCCGCTCTGGGCGGAGCGCGAGACCGGGATTCCCGCCGCGGACATAAAGGCTCTCGCCCGACGCTGGGGTACGACGAAGACAATGGGCGGTAGCGGACTTCGCGGCGGCTTCGGCGGCGTATGCCGCACGGCGAACGGCACGGAGTTCGCGCGGCTTATGGTGCAGCTTTTCGCTATGCAGGGTATGGGCAAGCCCGGTCAGAACATCTGGAGCGGCACGACCGGCGCGCCTATGGACTATAACTTCTGGTTCGGCGGATACAGCGACCCGCTGTCGCAAATCGCGAATCAGCCGATAGCCGACAAAACGGCGGTCAACAGCGTTACGCAGAAGCTGTACCGCCCGAATATGCCGGACGCGATTCTGAACGGACACTACGAGTGGTACGGAGAGGGGTTCTGCGGCGGCGGAATCGACCTCGAGTTCACGGAGCATATCTATCCGGAGCCGGGCTGCAGCAAGGTTCATATGTTCTGGCGTTACGGCGGCACATATATGGGCACGATGCTCGACACGAACAAGTGGGTGCGTATGTATCAGTCGCCGGAGCTTGAGTTCGTCGTCAATCAGGACATTCATTTCCACGGCGAGGCGCGCTTCGCGGACGTGATTCTGCCCGCCTGCACAAACCTCGAGCGGTACGACATCGGCGAGCTTTGCAATTCCGGCAACGGCGGCTATCAGTCGCACAGTCAGACGGGCAACAGCTGGCAGGTCGTCGTCTTCCAGGACAAGGCGATAGAGCCGCTTTGGGAGTCGCGCTCCGACTTCTGGATATTCTCACAGGTCGCCGAACGGCTCGGCTGGGGCGCGGACTTCACCGAGGGACGCGACGAGCTTGCCTGGTGCAAGCGTTTCTGGGAGAAGTCAGACCTCTGCGAGAAAGTCTCGTGGGAGGACTTCACCAGGAAAGGCTACTACGTCGCAAAGGTTCCGGAGAACTGGGAAAGACACTTCGGCTTCCGCTGGTTCGCGGAGGGGTACCCCTGCGATACGCCGAACCACAAGCCGTTCCAAGAGGAGGGAAAGCTCGGTACGTTCACCGGCAAGTTCGAGTTCGTGTCCGAATCCCTGCTCTACTACGCGCCGGACGACGAAGCGAGAACGCCTATCGCGACGTACAAGCCATCGTGGGAGGGACATCACTCAATCGCCGCGAAGAAGTATCCGTTCCACCTGATAAGTCCGCACCCGCGCTTCGACTATCACACGCAGCACAACTCTTCGACTCCGTGGTTCTGGGAAATCCCCGAAAACCGCGTCTATATCAAGGGCAACCCGTATCTCGTCGCGCGGATTCACCCGGAGAAAGCCGCCGAAAAGGGTATCGGAGAGGGCGACGTCGTGCGCCTGTTCAACGACCGCGGCTCGGTACTCTGCGTCGCGCGCGTGACGTACCGCGTCGAGGTGAACACGATTCACGCTTACGGCAGCTCGGGTATCTACAACCCGGTTAAGCCGGGCGAGCAGAGTATGGACATCGGCGGCTGCGTCAATATCCTCAGTCCGGGACGGTTAATCGGCGACAAGGTGCCGGGTATGGCTCCGAACAGTACGCTGCTCGACATCGAGCGGTACGATGGCGAGCTTCCCGAGACGCAGTATTTCGAGTGGAAGCTCGACAAAGTCAACTTCTCGCAGGAACCGGACACCGCGTCCTGCTCCGAAATCATAGAGGGGGACGGCTTCGCGAAACTTCAGTCGCAGATTGCCCGGCGCAACCGCGCGAAGAAGTCCAAGAGAGGAGTAAAAGCGTAATGAAACTCGGTATAGCTGTTGATTCGCGCGTGTGTATGGCTTGCTACTGCTGTTTTACGGCGTGCAAGGACGAGCATTGCGGCTACGACACCGCGCTCTCGAAGTCCCAGCCGATGATGGGGCATAAGTGGATTGACGTGCGCGAGTGGGAGAGGGGAGACTCGTCCCGCCACATCAAAACCGCGTCCGTCCCGACGCTGTGCGCGCACTGCGAGGACCCCGCCTGCGCGAAAGCCGCAGAAAACGGCGCGGTCTATAAGCGCGCGGACGGTATCGTCATAATCGACCCGGAAAAGTCAAAGGGGCAGCGCGAAATTGTTGACGCGTGTCCGGTTCACGCGGTATTCTGGAACGAGACGCTCGAGATTCCGCAGAAGTGTACTATGTGCGCGGAGCTGCTCGACGACCCGGAATACCTTGCGTACCTCGGGGATAAGAGCCTCAAAAAGCCGCGCTGTGTCGAGGCTTGTCCGAACAAGGCACTGTATTTCGGCGACCTCGACGACCCGGAGAGCGAAATTTCAAAGTTCATCGCGGAGGAGACGGCGCGCGGCGGAAAGTACACGCAGCTCGAATCGCTCGGAAACGGCGAGTCCGCCGTAAAGTGGTTCAACGTGCCGACCGTGTTCCTTGCGGGTACCGTATATTTCCCGAAAGAGACGGAGGAGGTCGCGCCGGGCGCGAAAGTCACCGTCAAAGTTAAAGACGGCGAGACGTATACGGCGGAGACCAACTATTTCGGAGACTGGGAAATCGAGTGGCTGCCGAAAAACCGCGACGCGGAGGTCACAATA
This sequence comes from Oscillospiraceae bacterium, assembly GCA_031290515.1. Taxonomy (GTDB): domain Bacteria; phylum Bacillota; class Clostridia; order Oscillospirales; family Oscillospiraceae; genus JAIRRO01. The sequence continues at coordinate 6,552 of JAITNK010000017.1, read as the reverse complement.
GAGTTTGACGGCTATAAGCCGGTCAGGCTGAGCGCGAAAACCGACGCGGACCACTACGTCGGGCAGACGTATCTCGCGAAGTAGAAACGCGGACAGATACACGCTTTATCCGCGAAGCGCGGCGGGGCTTTACCCCGCAAGTGAATAATTAAGGAGAAATCACATTGAACAAGGAAGTTGTCATCGTCGAAGCGGTGCGAACCGCCGTCGGCACAATCGGCGGGAGCCTGAAAGACGTTAAGCCGGAGGAGCTTGCGCGCGTGGTAATACAGGGCGCGCTCGACCGCTCGGGCATCGACCCGAAAGAAATCGACGAGGTTATTCTCGGGCACTGCCGCCAGTCGTCGGACAACCCGAACATCGCCCGTCTCGCCGCGCTCCGCTGCGGAATCCCGGAGAGTACTCCGGCGTTCACCGTTATGCGGCAGTGCGCGTCGGGTATGACCGCGGTCGCGCAGGGGGTCAACGCGATAAAGCTCGGCGAAGCCGACGTTGTTATCGCGGGCGGCACCGAATCTATGAGCCAGGCGGTTTTCTACATTCGCAACGCCAGGTTCGGCGTCGGTACCGGGAACCAGACGCTCGTCGATTCTCTCACCGAGGGTCAGTTCCAGAGCCAGCCGCAGGAGATTTACGGTTCGTTTAATATGGGCTACGCCGGCGGGGAATACATCGTCGAGGAGTTCGGCGTCACCCGCGAGGAGCAGGACGCGTTCTCCTACCAGTCGCAGGTTCGCGCGGCGGCGGCAATCAAGGCCGGAAAGTTTAAGGACGAAATCGTCCCGGTCGTGATTCCGCAGCGCAAAGGCGACCCGGTCGTATTCGACACCGACGAGTACCCGCGCGAGACTACGCCCGAAAAGCTCGCTAAGCTCGCGCCCGCGTTCAAAAAAGACGGCGGCACGGTCACGGCGGGCAACGCGTCCGGACGCAACGACGGAGCCTCTGCGCTGCTGATTATGTCCGCGGACAAGGCGAAAGCACTCGGGCTGAAGCCGCTCGCGCGGTTCGTGTCCCACGCCGTCTCCGGCGTGAACCCGAAGATTATGGGCATAGGTCCGGTACCCGCAATCAAAAAAGCACTCGAGCGCGCGGGCAAAACGCTCGCCGACATTGAGCTTATCGAGCTGAACGAAGCGTTCGCGGCGCAGTCCGTCGCGGTCATCAAGGAACTCGGTATAAATCAGGAAATCACGAACGTCAACGGCGGCGCGATTGCCCTCGGACACCCGGTCGGCTCGTCCGGCTGCCGCATTATGGTCACGCTGCTGCACGAGATGAGAAAACGCGGGAACAAGCTCGGGCTCGCCGCGCTCTGCATTGCGGGCGGTATGGGCGAAGCCACGGTAATCGAAGCGGTATAAGCGGCACGGCAATATGAAACAGCCGCCGACGAAAGTCGGCGGCTGTTCGTATTGCACGGGTTAAACAGACAGCTCCGCGACGGGGCGCAGGTCTCCGTAATCTGCGTCCGGCATACGGCATATGAAGCTGATGTTGGCAATTACTATTGTGCCGTCTCTACTGTCGCCGTCAAAGGGCATACCGTCGGAATACAAGTCAAAATTGTAAAATGCCAGATAGCTTGTTGTATCCGGAGGGTCGGGAATGCCGAACAACGTGCGCACTCCGCTGTTGACGTCTTTTCTGTTCGCGCCCCAAGGCGTTCCGTCGAGGTTACTGCGCTCCTGCGTTCCTGATACATATTCACTGGACGTCAGCGCGCCCGGTACCTGAAAGAAAAAGGTATATTGAGCGATTTCAATCCGTTGGTTTTCACTCCAGCGGCCTGTCGTTTCTAAAGCATATTCGTCATACACATTCTCAAGCGTCAGCCTGACGTCGTCCGAACCGGGTACGAGGATTGTGATATTAAGCGATTCCGGCGCACCTGTCGTCGGAGTCGCGGGCGGTTCCGTCGCCTCGGTAGGCGTCGCGGACGGTGCGGGCGGTTCCGTCGCCTCGGTAGGCGTTACGGTCGGCGCGGGCGAAACAACCGCCGTCGGAGTCGCGGTCGGCTCCGTCGCCGCGGTAGGCGTTACGGTCGGTGCGGGCGAAACAACCGCCGCCGGAGTCGCGGACGGCGGCTCCGCTGTCGGAGACGGCTCCGGCTCCGGGGGTGCGGACGGTTCCGCGGTCGTCGCTTCGGCAGTAGGGGACGGCGAAGCGTCCGGCGGGGGCGAGGTCCCGGTTTCCGGTTTGCCGCAGCTTGCAAGCGACGCGGCGAGTACGAACGCGAAGATGAGCGGGAGCGGTTTTTTCATAGAGAGTCTCTCCTTAAAAATATTTATGCTATTATATCTCGCTGGGGGGGGGGGCTTGTCAAGCGTTTCTGCGAAATTTGTTGAAAATATTTTTTTCGGAGCCGGCGAACGGCTAACCCTCCAGCTTGCGGTAATCGACCTTGCCGAGCTTCGTGCGCGGCAGCTCGTCTATGAAACGGTATTCGCGCGGACGCGAATGGGGAGCCAGCGCGGCGCGGCAGCGGTCGCGCAGCGCGGACTCGACCACGTCCTCGCCGGGAGCCGTCGGTTCGCGCACGATATACGCGGCGACGCGCTGCATTTTATAGTCGTCGTACGCGCCGACGACGCAGGACGCGCGTACAAATTCGTGCGCGTCGAGTACGCGCTCGACCTGCTGCGGGTAGACGTTGTAGCCGGACGTGACGACGACGCGCTTAAGCCGTCCGCGGAAGTAGACGAAACCGTCGGCGTCAACGGAGCCGAGGTCGCCGGTGTGCAGCCAGACTACGCCGTCGCCGTGGAGCCGGAGCGCGGCGGCGGTCTCCTCGCCGTCCCCGTCGTACCCGGGAGTAACGAGAACGCCGGAGACGCAGATTTCGCCGACTTCGCCCGGGGCAAGCTCGTCTGTCGTTTCGGGCGCGACTATTTTGAACAGGGTGTCGGGGTACGGCTTGCCGATACTGCCCTCCGGCGCGCCGCCGCGCGGGGTCAGGCAGCAGGCGGTCACGGTCTCGGTAAGTCCGTAGCCCTCGCGGACGCGCACTTTCGAGCCGCGCGCCGCGAGAAACGCGTCCACCCGCCGCTTCAGCTCGGGCGGAATCGCGTCGCCGCCGGAGAACACGCCAGACAGCTGCGACAGGTCGATTTTCTCCGTGTCCGGCAGGCGCAGAAGAGCCTCGAACAGCGTCGGCACACCCGCGATGTAGTTCGGTCGCCGCCGCGCGACGGTTTTCAGGTACGACTTCACGGTGAACTGCGGCACGAGTATGCAGTGCAGTCCCGCCGCGAGCGACGTGTGTATACAAATCCCGAGTCCGAAACCGTGGAACATCGGCATAACCGAGAGCATTTTCTCCCCCGGGACGAGGTTCCCCGCCGCCTCCGCGGTGCCGAGCGCGAGCGCGTTGAAGTTGCCGTTCGTGATGATTATGCCTTTCGGCATACCGCTCGTTCCGCCGGAAAAGAGTATGGAGGCGCAGTCGCCGGAACCGCCGGCGTTCGGCGCGCCGGCTTGCGGCTTCGCACCCGCGAGAAACCGCCGCCAGTCGGTGACGCCGCCGCCCGGAACGCGGCGGCGCGAGACGAGTCTCGCGGCGGCGGCGGCCGCGCCCGGAAGTCCGTCCTCCGGTTCGGTAAGCAGTACGAAGCGCAGCCCGGAGAGCGCGGATTCAAGCGGCGCGTAAAGCCGGTGCAGCGTGACCGCGGCGGCGGCGCGAGACGACTCTATATAATACGCGACTTCTTCCGGCGCGGAAAGCGGGTGAACGAACACGCTGACCGCGCCGATTTCGTTGAGCGCGTAAAACAGCAGTACGGTCTGCGGCAGGTTCGGCAGAGCGAGCAGCACGCGGTCGCCTGCGCCGATTCCCGCGCGGCGCAGAGCGCCGGCGCAGTGCCGGACGCCGGAGACGAGCCGCGCGTAACTGCGCCGGAACCCGAGAAACTCGCAAGCCGTGAGCTTCGGGTACTTCGCCGCGGTTTCGCGCAGCAGCCCGCTTATTGTAACGTCCGGATAGTCCATATACACCCCGCTGCCATTATTTGTGACTGGAATTTTGCCGACGTATGCTGTAGAATGTGTTAACCGCAGTAATTAACCGCGCGCCGCCGGGCAAAGCCTCCGCCGCCCGGGTTTCGGCAAAACGGCTGACGTGTGACGCGCCTTTGCCGAAATGCCCCGCACCCGGCTGTACAGCGCGCTGACCGGCGGCGGAGAAAATATTTAGCGAAGCCGGAATTCATTTCCGGCGAGCGGAATAACAGGTATGCGACGTGGAATTCAACACATTCGGCAACGGAAACTACTTTATACATATACCGCCGTCGGAGCTTGACGGCGCGCCGAATCTCGGCGACCTGCTCGGCGAGCTGACAGGGGAGACGCAGTTCGGCGAGTTCGACCTGTTCGCCTGCGGCGGCGGCGCGATTGTTCTCGCGCGGAGGACCGCGGGCTGTCCGGTGTGCGTCGATTTCCCGGACTTCGAGTCGGTGATTGCCGCCGCCCGCGTCTGCGGCGGGGAACAGACCTCGTTCCTCGCGTCGCGCGGCGGCGGGTACAGCCTGCTGCTGTACGCCGAGGACGTTAACAGTTTGCCTTACGCGCTGTACGACTATGCGTCGCCGCGGCACGCAAACCCCGGAATTTTGAATTATTTATCCGAACACGGCAAACTGCTTTTGGGTCCGTCCGCCGTGCGCGAACTGAAAAAGCTGTTCGGCGGACCGGATTGAATTCCAAACCCGCATTGACAATTTCCGCGCGAACGGATATAATGCCGCTATGAATAAAAACAAGAACCGTATACTGCTGCGGTACATATTCGCGACCGGACTGCCCGCGCTGCTCGCCGCGCTGTTTTTCCTGCTGCGCGGCAATATGCCGGCTATGACCGCGTCGCGGAGCGTAGCGAATTACGTCCGGTTCGCGCTGTCGTCGGCGACGCGGGTCGCGCCGTTTTCGGTACTCGAAGTCGCGGCGGTCTTACTCGCGACGCTCATTACCGGGCTGCTCGTCAAAGCCGTAACCGCGCTGATTCGCCGGAATCCGCGGCTCGCACTCCGGCGCGCGGCGGCGGCGGCGGCGATTGTGCTCTGGGGAATATCGTCGTTTCTGTGGGTCTGGTGTTCCGGGTACTATGCGAAACCCGTGTACGCGTCCGGCGGACTGACGAACGCGCCGCTGACCGTGGAACAACTCCGCGCCGCCGCCGAAATATTTCTCGCGGGCGCGAACGAGTGCGCGCCGCTCGTCCCGCGGGACGCGAACGGCGTAATGACGGAGACCGCCGCGGAGCTTATAAAGCGCGCGCCGAAAGCGGCGGACTACGCCGCGCTCCGCGACGAGTTTCCGTCGCTCGCGAGGGTCGGAGCCGCGCGCGTCAAGCCGATGATTATCTCAAAAATAATGTCGCGCACCGGCTACACCGGAATCTACTTCGCGCTGACCGGCGAAGCGAACGTCAACGCGGACATTCCGCCGCTGCTTCTCCCCGCGACCGCCGCGCACGAACTGGCGCACAGCTTCGGCGTCGCGCCCGAGAATCAGGCGAACTTTTTCGGTATCGTCGCGGCGGTAAAGTCCGGCGACGCGACGTTTCGGTACTCGGGCTATCTGCTCGGGCTTATCGAGCTTGGAAACGCGCTTGCCGGAGTTTCGCCCGACGATTATTTTGAGCTTCGCGGGCGGTACGGCGACCTTGTGAACGCGGATTTACAGCGCGACGCGGAGTACTGGGAAGCAGTCAGAAAGTCCACGGGCAACGGAAAACTCGACGACGCGGTAACGGCTTTCGCCGACGCGGTGGATAAAACGTACGACAACTTTTTGGTGTCGCAGGGGCAGGAGTCCGGACTGCGCTCATACGGCGAGTGCGTGAACCTGCTTGCGGAGTATTTTATTTAACCGCCCGGCACGGCAAAGCCGCGGTTAATATCCGCCCGGTCGGACAAGTCCTCTCGCCGCTATGTGTTCGCAAGCTCGCATAGGGGAACGCGCCTGCGGGCGCGGCGCGCACACTCCGGCAGCCACGGGCTCATACCCGCGGCTGCCGCACGCTAAACTCTGTATTTTTGCAGTTTTTCGCGAAAACCGCGTCCCGCTGCGTACCCCGCGCAACTACTTGTAAAGCTCGTTTTGCGAGGCGACCGTGATTCCCGCCGCGCGCAGCAGGTGTTCCGCAATCTCGTTGTCCTCGACGCGCAGAATAACGTACGCGCGGTTTTCGCCGTGCGCCACGAACGCGTAGGTGTACTCTACGTTCACGCCGCCTCCGGCGAGCGTGCGGAGCGTCTTGCCGAGACTGCCCGGCTCGTCCGCGATCGCGACCGGCAGCACCTGCGTGATACGCACGGCGTAGCCGAGGTCGGTCAGCGTCTTAAGCGCGTCCGCCGGACGGTCAACGATGACGCGCAGTACGCCGAAGTCGGCGGTGTCGGCAATCGACAGCGCGCGCAGGTCGATGCCCGCCGCGCCGATTGCCTCGATTACGTCAACGAGCCGTCCGGGCTTGTTTTCGACGAATACGCTGAGTTGGTCTATAGACATAATTAAACTCCTTTATTTTCCGTAAAAATATTGCTTGTGATA
>JAITNK010000126.1 GCA_031290515.1 Oscillospiraceae bacterium | reverse complement strand
CGCGTTCCGATGACCTCCGGGGTCAGCCGCCGGAACCGGAACCGCTGACAGCGGGAAAGTATCGTCGCCGGGACCTTGTGCGCGTCCGTCGTCGCGAAGATGAACATTATATGCTCCGGTGGTTCCTCGATAAGCTGAAGCAGGGCGTTCCACGCCGACGGCGACAGCATATGCGCCTCGTCGAATATGTAAACTCTTTTTTTCAGCCGCGCGGGCGTGAATATCATCTCGTCGGCGAGCGCGCGGACGCGGTCAACCGTGTTGTTCGACGCCGCGTCAAGCTCCGTAACGTCGGTCGCGTAGCCGTCGAGTACGGCGCGGCAGGAGTCACACTCGTTGCACGGTTCGCCGTCCCGCGGGTGTTCGCAGTTGACGGCGCGCGCGAGTATCTTCGCGCAGGTCGTCTTGCCGGTGCCGCGCGTTCCGACGAGCAGATATGCGTGAGAAAGCCGCCCCGCCTCCGTCTCCCGGCGAAGCGTGGTCGTTATATGTTCCTGCCCCGCAACGTCCGAGAACGTCAGCGGGCGGTATTTGCGGTAAAGCGCGGTGTATTTCACAGAGTTATCACCTCTCGGCGGGAATTGAGCGACCATTGACAGTGCGCATAACGATTGCCTATTACTGAGCCGGCTCCGCGTCCGCAGACGCGTTCCCCGTGCGAGCCGGCGAGCACAGAGCGCAGGGAGGGCTTTGTCCGACCAAGCGGTAAATAAGCGCAGGGAGGGCTTTGTCCGACCAAGCGGTAAACAGCGGTAAAAACAAGCCCATCCCCGCGGGATGGGCTTGTTAACGCGCCGCGCACCGACCCTTGAAAGTACGGTATACCCGCCTTCGCGGCAGACTGCTCAGAACCGGATGCCTTACGGCACACGCCCGTTTCCGCTTAGCGCTGCTCGGTTCCCCGCCTGACGCGGTTCACGGTCAGACATTGCGTAAGACCGGTTCTTCAACGCCGCTTACCGCGCGCGCAAATACACCGCAAGTCCGCAAGCCGGGATTCATCCCTGCTGTAGCGGGTTGCAGGCTACAGGGCACCGCTGACTCCCCGATTAGCGCGACGCAAAATAAGTATAACCGAAACGCGGATATTTAGCAAGAATTATTTTCGCGGATTTCTACAGCAGATATTTCGTAATCTTCTCTATGACCTCGCCGAGGTCGATCGGTTTACCGATATGGTCGTTCATTCCGGCTTCGAGACAGCGTTCGACGTCCTCGCGGAATACGTTCGCGGTCATCGCAATAACCGGAACCGGCTTCACCGCGCCGAGTACGGCTTCGTGCGCGCGGATTCGGCGCGTCGCCTCTATACCGTCCATTTCCGGCATCTGCATATCCATAAGTATAATGTCGTACCCGTCCGGGTTTGCCTTGAATTTCTCGACGCAGACGGCTCCGTTCTCGGCGCAGTCGATTTCCGCCTGACTCGGCTCGAGCAGTGCGAGCAGGATTTCGCGGTTGATTTCAACGTCCTCGGCGAACAGTATACGCTTGCCGCGGAACGAAGCCGCCGCAACGCCGTCCTCCTCGCGCTCCGCCGAACGCGCGTACGGCTTAACGCCGATGCAGTCGTTAATCATATCCGCAATCGCGGACGGGAACAGCGGCTTCGGCAGGAATTTTTTAACGCCCGCGCCGATCGCTTCCTCCTCGATTGACGACCATTCGATTGAGGAAATCATAATTATAACGAACTGCCGTCCGCCCATATCGGAAATGCGGCGGGCAAGCTCTATTCCGTCAATGTCCGGCATACGCCAGTCCACGAAGTACAAATCATAGCCGCCGGTCATTGAAATCAGCGAAATCGCCTCGCGCCCGCCGATTGCCGCGTCGCACCGGAAGCCGAGCCGCTGCGCGATTTCGAGGAAGTAGTCAAGCACGTCCTCGCTGTCGTCCACGACGAGCGCGCGCAGGTTGCTTATATTTATCCCCGCCGCGAGAAGTCCCTCGCTCGTGAATCCGTTCACTATCGACAGACGCATCGTAAACGTAAACGTCGAACCCTCTCCGGTTACGGACTCGACGCTGATTTGACCGTCCATCATTTCGACTATGCTCTTTGAAATCGCAAGCCCGAGTCCCGTGCCGCCGAACTTGCGCGAGGTGGACGCGTCCGCCTGTGTGAACGACGAGAACAGACGCGCTTTCTGTTCGTCCGTAATACCGATTCCGGTGTCCGAAACGTCCACCCGGAGCATACACTTGTCGCCCGCGCGGGTCAGAAGTTTCGCGTTGAGCTTAATCGTGCCGTCCTCCGGCGTGAATTTAACCGCGTTTGACAGCAGGTTTGTGATGACCTGCGCGATTCGCTGGTCGTCGCCGAGCAGCATCTGCGGAATCGACGGGTCGAGCCGCACCTCGAACCGCTGACGCTTTTCGGCGACTCTGAAATTTATGACGTTGACGACTTTCTGAAGCATACGCTCGAACGAGAATTCCGTATCGGACAGCTCAAACTTGTTCGCCTCGATTTTCGAGATGTCGAGAATGTCGTTGATAACGCCGAGCAAATGCGTCGAAGCATCTTCGATTTTGCCGAAGCAATAGTCCTTGCGGTCTATATCGTGCGCCGACTTGCCGATTGACGTCATACCGATAATCGCGTTCATCGGCGTACGCATTTCGTGCGACATATTCGAGAGAAACACGCTTTTCGCGCGGCTCGCTTCCTCCGCCTTTTCCTGCGCCTCGTGAAGCCCGGTAACGTCGTGCATCATAATGACCGTAGCGAAAAACGCGCCCGCCTCGCGCGTCGGCGTAACCGTGACCTCGAAAGAGCGCGGCTCGCCGCGAAGTCCGACGCGCAGGTCGGCTCCGACGGTTTCGCCCTCAAGAACCGCGCGGTCAATCGCGGAACACAGCTCGGTCGAGGTCTCGTACGGCAGATAGCGGTGCAGCACCTCGTTATACGGCTTTCCCTCGACAAGCCCCGCGCTTCCGATTGCGAACGCCGACAAAAACGTCTTTGAGAAGTGGGCGAACCGTCCCGCGCCGTCAAGCATAACGATAACGTCCGGGCTGTTGTCGAGCAGGAGACTCATAAACGTCCCGGGCTGCTGCCGTTCGCCGGACTGCGCGCCGGAATCCGTTTCCCCGCCTTCCGCCTCCAAACGAGCATAGCGACGCCCGAGCAGGAAAAGCTCCTCCTCGCTGGCGGCGAGCCGCGCTTTAAGCTCATCGTAGGTCGGCTCGCGCGCGGAACCCGTTTCGTTATCTGTTGCGCCGGAAATTTCGTCGGACATAAGTCGCCTTGCTAACCGCTCCGTGACCTGCGGTATAATATCCGCAAACGGATATTAACCTTTACTTAAGATGATATACCGCGACGGCGTAAACGCCTGTGGTATAATATACGCAGACCGCCGGGCGAAGCCCTTCGGATCCGCTCAAGCCGGTATACCACAACGGCGTAAACGCCTGTGGTATAATGTGTCATACAGATTATATCGCAAATAATTCAGCTTGTCAACTCCTTATTAGCCGCTTGCGGAATTGCGCGACTGCGGTCGCGCGTACCCCAGGGGAACCACAGGGGGAAACCCCCTATGGCTCCCCCGGACCCCCTCTGACCCCCTTGGAAGCGGAAATGGCGTTCGCTCCGCTCACTTTCGGTCGTCGCTGTGTGTCGCCGCACTGTGCGCAGCGCAATCGGGACTTTTGTGCGTACCACCGCACAGTGCGGCTGTGCTGTGATACGACCCTGCGCGAACGGCGTGAGCGCGACTTTCGTTCCCAGGGGTAAGGGGGGTCCGGGGGGCTTTAGGGGCATAGCCCCTGTAGTCCCCCGGGAATCGCGCGACCGCAGTCGCGCAACCCGCCCGCGGCGAAACGTCCCGCACTCCGCAGAGTGCAAAACCCAATCCCCCGCCCGCGCCGCGCAACCCTCCGGTTGTCAGTTTACTTCGACCGTCCAGCCCAGCTCGTCGGGCTTCCCGCCCGTCTGAATACCGTACAGCTCGTCGTAGAGCCGCCGCGCGAGCCGTCCCACGCCGCCGTCCCCGACGGTCAGGCTGTCGTCCTTGAATACGAGCCGCCCCACCGGCGAGATAACCGCGGCGGTGCCGGACGCGAAAACCTCGTCAAGTCTGCCCTCTTTCGCGGCGGTCACGGCGTCCTCGACGAGCAGTCTGCGCTCGGAGACCGGAACGCCCCATTTTTTGAGCAGCTCTATGACCGACGCGCGGGTTACGCCCGGCAGAATCGTGCCGAGCAGCGGCGCGGTGATAACCTCGCCGCCGATGACGAAGAACGCGTTCGACGTGCCGATTTCCTCGACGTAGCGGTGCTCGATTGCGTCCGTCCACAGTACCTGCTCGCAGCCTTTCGCGGCGGCTTCCGCCTGCGCCTTAAGGCTCGCGGCGTAGTTGCCGCCGACTTTCGCGAAGCCGGTTCCGCCCTTGACGGCGCGGACGTAGTTCTCCTCGACAAAAATCGAAGTCGCGGAAAGCTGACCGCCCGGCGTGTCGTAATACGGTCCGGTCGGGGAGCAGATAATTACGAATTTGTAGTGGTGCGCCGCGTGAACGCCGAGGAACGCTTCGTCCGCGTAGATAAACGGACGAATGTACAGCGAAGTTCCCGGCTTCGTCGGAATCCAGTCGCGCTCGACCGAGACGAGAGCCTTTATCGCGCCGACGAACAGCTCCGGTTCAACGTCCGGCATACACATACGCTCGTTCGTGGCGCGGACGCGCTCCGCGTTCTTGTACGGCCGGAACAGCTGAATTTTGCCGGACGGCGTGCGGTAGGCTTTCAGTCCCTCGAACATCGCCTGTCCGTAGTGCAGCACGGCGGCGGCGGGGTCAAGCGAGAGCGGCGCGTAGGGTACGATTCTGCCGTCGTGCCAGCCCTCCCCCTCGGCGTAGTCCATAATGAACATATGGTCTGTGAACGCTTTGCCGAACTTAAGCGTATCCGGGTCGGGCTTCGGCTTCGGGTGCTGTGTTTTCTCAATTTTGAACTCGTACGGCATTATGTGTATCTCTCCTTTATTATCGGTTATCAATCGACCTTGTAGTATTCAAACGCCTGAATATTCGCGGGAATCGTGACGGCTTTCTTGCCGGTGAACGCCTTTTCGCGCATTACCTTTTCTATTTTCTCCCGCGAGACGACGTTCGTCGCGCGGATTGCCGCGCCGAGCATTACCATATTCGCGCCGCGCGGATTGCCGATTTCCGCCGCGATTTCGTTCGTCGGGACGTACAGCACGCGAATGTCGCCGCGCTCCGCCTGTTTGTCGATTATCGACGAGTTGACGAGCAGCGTACCGCCTTTTTTGACGAGCGGCTCGAACTTTATAAGGCTCGGCAGGTTCATAGCGACGACGCAGTCCGCCTCGAATATAACCGGGCTTGCGACCTCCTTGTCCGACACGATGACCGTGCAGTTCGCGGTGCCGCCGCGCATCTCGGGACCGTAGCTCGGGTAATACGTCGTGTTAAGCCCCTCGTACATCGCGGCGTACGTCACCATCTGCCCCATAAGAATTATGCCCTGTCCGCCGGAGCCGGCGAAAAACAGCTTCGTAACGCTCATTCCGCAACCTCCGCCGTAACGTCTTTCTTTACCCCGAGCGGGTAATACGGAATCATATTCTCCGCGAGCCACTTCATCGCTTCCGGCGGGGCGACGCCCCAGTTCGTCGGGCAGGTCGAGAGAAACTCGACGAACGTGAACCCGAGACGGCGTTCCTGAATGTCGAGCGCCTTGCGGACGGCTTTTTTCGCCGCGCGGATATGCGCCGGAGTGTCGAGCGCGACGCGTTCGACGTAAGCCGCGCCGCCGAGCTGCGCGATAAGCTCCGAAACGCGAATCGGTTCGCCCGCCTGCTCGACGGTGCGTCCGTCCTGCGACGTGGTCGTTTTCATTCCGACAAGCGTCGTCGGAGCCATTTGCCCGCCGGTCATACCGTAAATGCAGTTGTTGATGAAAAACGTCGTGAACTTCTCGCCGCGCGCCGCCGCGTGGATAATCTCCGCCGTGCCGATAGACGCAAGGTCGCCGTCGCCCTGGTATGTGAACACGGTTTTGTCCGGGTGAACCCTGCGGATTCCCGACGCGACTGCGGGCGCGCGTCCGTGCGCCGACTCGCACATATCGACGTTCATAAACTTGTGCGCCTGAACCGCGCAGCCAATCGGAGCGACGCCGATTGTGTCGCCGAGCCTGCCGAGTTCGTCAAGCGTCTCGGTGATAAGCCGGTGCGCTATGCCGTGAGTACAGCCCGGGCAGTAGCTCGTCGTGACGCGGTGCATACCGCGAGTGTACTTGAAAACAGTCTGTGCCACCTACTTTACCTCCTTGTAAATCGCTTCGACTTTGTCCGCGATTTCGAGACTCGTCGGAATCATACCGCCGGTGCGGTGGACAAGCCTGACCGGGAAACGTCCCTCGACGCCGATTTTAACGTCCTGAATCATCTGCCCCATAGACAGCTCCGCCGAGATTACGGCTTTGCACTTCGCGCCGATTTGTTTGAACGCGCCGTACGGGAACGGGTACAGCGAAACCGGGCGGATAAGCCCCGCCTTTATCCCGCGCTCCGCGAGAATTTCGACGGCTTCGCGCGCGATACGGGCGACGGTGCCGAACGCCGTAATCGCAACGTCGCAGTCGTCGGTTCCCTGCGTCTCGACGCGGACAAGCTCCGCTTCGGCGCGCGCGTACTTCTCGAACAGGCGTTCGACGTGGTTTTCGAGGTCTTCCGGCTGCATATACAGGCTCTTGACGACGTTTTTAGACGTTTCGTCCGCACCGTACCCCGTGACTGCCCAGGGACGCTCTCCGCGAACCGCGTCCGGCGGGGTGAGCGGTTTCTGCTCCGGAAGCGAGACGGGTTCCATCATCTGCCCCATAATGCCGTCCGCGAAAATCATAATCGGGTTGCGCCACTTCCGGGCGAGGTCGGTCGCTTCGTAAAGCAGTTCGACGGCTTCCTGTATGCTCGCGGGCGCGAACACCGGGATTTTGTAGTCGCCGTTGCCGCCGCCGCGCGTGACCTGGTTATAGTCCGCCTGCCCCGGCTGGATTCC
>JAITNK010000096.1 GCA_031290515.1 Oscillospiraceae bacterium | reverse complement strand
GTGGAACGGAAGTCGCGCTCACGCTGTTCGCGCAGGGTCGTTGCGGTGAACAGCCGCACACTGCGCGGCGCGCAGTCGTGATTTTTGTGCATACCGCCGCAGTGTGCGGCTGCGCTGTGCAACGACCCAAAGTGAGCGGAGCGAACGCCATTTTTGCGTCCAAGGGGGTCAGAGGGGGTCCGGGGGAGCCATAGGGGGGCTTGTCCCCCTGTGGTTCCCCCGGGGTACGCGCGACCGCAGTCGCGCAACCCGCCCGCGGCGAAAAACATTGAGCGCAGGGAGGCTCTGCCGACCAAGCGGTAAACAATGCTTCGCCCGACCAAGCGTTAAATAAGGAGGTACCATTATGCCAAACACCGGACGCGGCTCGCTCGGCGTTTATATCCATATACCGTTTTGCCACGGCAAGTGCGCCTACTGCGACTTTTATTCCGTGACCGGCGGCGGCGCAAAAATGGACAGGTACTTCGACGCGCTCGCGCGGCACATCGCCGAGTACGAGCCGCAGCTCGACGGCTATATCGTCGATACCGTGTACTTCGGCGGCGGCACGCCGACCGTGTTCGGCGCGGCGCGGCTTGTAGGAATACTGAACACTCTCAAAAAACACGGTCATATCGCGCTCGACGCGGAAATCGCGCTCGAGGCGAACCCCGAAAGCGTTGACGTAAACGAACTCAGAACACTCAGAAGAGCCGGATTCAACCGCATTTCAATAGGCGTGCAGTCGTCTTCGGAGGCGCAGCTCCGGACGCTCGGGCGGCTTCACAGCTTCGCTATGGCGAAAAGCGCGTTCGCGGACGCGCGCGCGGCGGGCTTCCGCAATGTCTCCGCCGACGTTATGTACGGGCTTCCGAACCAGACCGGGGAGAGCTTCGCGGAGGACCTCGTAAAAATACTGTCGCTCGCTCCCGACCACATCTCCTGCTACGGGCTTAAACTCGAGCAGGACACGCCGTTTTACGTTTACCGCGACAGTCCGTTTCTCCCGGACGACGACACGCAGGCGGATATGTACCTCTACGCGGTCGATACGCTCGAACGGTACGGCTATCACCAGTACGAAATCTCGAACTTCGCCCGGCGCGGCTTTGAGAGCCGCCACAATCTCAAATACTGGCTCGGCGGCGAATACCTCGGCTTCGGCGCGTCCGCGCACTCGTATATGGGCGGCGCGCGGTTTTCGATACACGCGGACATCGAGAAATACTGCTCCGGAATGGAATCCGGCGGCGGCATAATCGACGCGACCGACGCGGTCACGAACTACGAACTGCTGAGCGAGTATCTTATGCTGCGTCTGCGGACGACGCGCGGCGTGTCCGAGGAGGAATACCGCGGCATTTACAACGTCGGAATGACGCGCGTTCTCGAACTGCTTACGAGCTATGAGGAGCGCGGCTGGACGGCGCGTACGGCGGACGGACGCTGGCGGTTCACGCCGGAGGGCTTCCTGCTCTCGAACACGCTTATCGGCGAGCTGCTCGACGCGCAGCAGCGCGAGCGCGCGGAAACAGTCCGCCCGTGGCAGTCGCCGAACCTCGCCGACGAGTCGCAGACGACGCTGTTCACCGCCGAGCGGCGCACCGTCGCCGGGTTCATTTGACGGCGGATCGCGCGGTTGCGGGCACAACCCGCGGTTTAGCGCGTGACTTTGCGGTAGATTGACGGCGAGCGGCGTTTCGGCTAAAATCAAATTGCAATTGCAAATAAAATTTTAGGAGAAACGCTATGAACTATATAGCCGAAAACACGCGCAGGTACCGGGCGAAGCTCGGGCTTACGCAGGAACAGATTGCCGAGCGCGTAGGCGTTACGGCGCAAGCCGTCAGCAAGTGGGAGCGCGGCGAAGCTCTCCCGGACACGGCGATACTCGTTCCGCTTTCGAGCGCACTCGGCGTTACGCCGAACGAGCTGCTCGGGTACGATACCGTTGCGATTCAAGGGGAAATTAAGGCGCGGCTCGCCGAGCTTGCGCGGCTCAAGTCGCTCGGACGCGACGTCGAGGCGTTCGCGCACGTCAGACGGGCGCACGAAGATTTTCCGAACGACTACAAGATAATGGCGCGCTACGTTGACGTGCTGTGCTACGAGCCGCGCCCGGAGTTTGACGGCAACAGCGACAGCTGGCGGGTCAACCGGGACGAGATTCTTCGCCTCGCGCGGCGCGTTTACGACGAGAGCCGCGACGCGGATTTGCGCTTCGAGGCAATCGTTTCGCTCGCGGGGTGCTACACCGAAAACGGCGAGCGCGAAAAGGCCGTCGAAATCTGCAACGAGCTTCCCGAGAGCGGATTTTACACGCGGTCGGTGATTCTCGCGCACTTCGTGTACGAGGACGGCAGTCCGGAGCAGCTTGAACACGAGCGAAAAATCACTTGCGGCGAAATCGAGGGACTCGTTTCCTCCGTTCGTCACCGCGCTTGGGAGAAAGGCGTTACGCCGGAGGAGAAAATTCTGATTTTAGACAAGGCTCTCTTACTCGCGGACGCGGTATTCGAGGACGGGGACTACGGCTTCGTCGCGTGCTGGCTCGCGGACGCCGCGTCCGAAATCGCGCGGATTTACGTCAAAAACGGCGACGTTGCCGCCGCTCTGCCGTACGCGCGCCGCTCGTTCGAGCTTGCGCGCTATTACGACGCGGGACGCGAACGCGGCGAGCCGGTGACGCTCACGTCGCGGCTCGTGCGAGGTCACATCTGGCGGCCGAACGATGTGAACACCAGCGGCGATTATTCGGGCGCGCCGGTATGGAACAAGGTTGGTATGTACGTCGGGACGTACGAAAAACTCGAATCGCCGGACGCGCGGCTGCTTGCGCTGTGCGACGAGTACCGCGGGTTCGCGAAAGCGCTGTGATTTAGCTGCAATATTAAAAGGGAACGCTCCGCAAAAAGCTGCGGGGCGTTCCCTTGCGGGTATTCCGGCAAAGCCGCGTTACGCGGCCGCCGTGCCGGAACCCGAGCGGCGCGGAGCTCGTTTGCCGGGCGTTAAAAAATTGCAAAATATTGCTGTTGCGTTTCTCAAAAGTGTATGGTATAATACAATTTGCGAGTTTGTGCTTTAACAAGCCGCGGTTTCACAATTCAAAACCGATAAGTCGGACGAGGGAAACGCAAATGAAAACACCCGGCAGCAGCAAGCGCGGCGGCGCAGATATTATAAACAAATATATGCCGAATAATTCCCCGCAGCCCGTAAAACGGAAGCGCGGGAAGTTCCTCGGCGCGGTCATACCCGTTGCGATAGTCGTTCTGCTCGCCGCAGGCGTTCTGGCGTACACCGCGTCCGCCGCGGCGCGCGACACGGTGCTTCCGAACGTATACATCGGGGAGCAGAACCTGTCAAACCTCACCCGGGACGAAGCGGCGCAGAAGCTGCTCGCGTCCGGGTACGGACAGCTTCCGGACGAACTGCGCGACCAGCTGTCGAACGCCAAGGCGGAGCTTAGATTTTCCGACGGCACGGACGCGGGTACGACGGTTTACTCCGTGACCGCGCAGTCCGTCGGGCTTATCGCCGGAAACGACGCGGTTTCCGACGTGTGCGACAAGGCGGCGGAGCGCGCTTTCGGTATCGGGCGGAGCGGAAACCTGTTTTCCCGCAGTCTTGACACGCTCAGCTCGGCTTTCGGCAAGAAAACCGTGGTTGACGACTCGGACATCGTCGTTATCGCAACGTCCGACTACGACCGGGAGACGCTGCTCGGACGCATATCCGGAAGCCCGGCGGAGACGCAGCTCCGCGAAATCGCGAAGCAGGCGGCGGACGAGTTCAACAACGCGCGCTTCAACGAAGCGGCGCAGAACAACGGCTCCGTCGTCGTGAACGCGGACACGATTGAAGTTCGCGTCGGCGACACGATTACCGTGCGGAGGGCAGACCCCGAAGCCGCGTACGACGCGCTGCTCGGTACGCTCCTGGACGCGCTCGTCGAGCGCGAGACCAAGACCTCCGACGCGCCGACAGAGACGTATACGATTGCGAACACGTCCCGCCTTGAGGACGGGTTCCTGCTCGCGCTCTATGACTCGCTTAACAAAGAACCGAAACCGAGCGAGTACGACCCCGGGACTTCGGGCGCGACGGAGAGCGAAAACGGAGTCAGTTTCGATATGTCCGCCGCCGAGGCGCGCCTTAAAAACGCGAAAGACGGCGAGATTATCGTCATTCCGCTGATATTCACCGAGCCGGAGTTTACGCAGGAGAAACTTGCCGCGATGATTTTCCGCGACACGGTAGTGCAGAACACAACGAGTCTCAAGTCCTCGTCGGCAAACCGTATCGCGAACGTCAGTCTCGCGGCGGAGCAAATAAACGGTTACGTCATACAGCCGGGCGGCGAGTTCTCGTTTAACGGCGTGGTCGGCAAGCGCACGGAAGAACGCGGCTTCAAGTCGGCGGGCGCATACGTCGGCGGGCGCACGGTTCAGGAAGTCGGCGGCGGAATCTGCCAGGTTTCAAGCTCGCTGTACGACCTTGTTCTGCGCTCCGACCTCGAGACCGTCGAGCGCACGGAACACTCGTTCACCGTGGCGTACCTGCCGTACGGCAACGACGCGACGGTCAACTGGGGGACGCTCGACTTCAAGTTCAAAAACAATACGCCGTATCCGATTCGCATAGAGGCATACGTCGAGAAGAAGGAGCTTTTCGTCAAGCTCGTCGGCACGAAAATGTTCGAGGGCTATATCGACACGGAGTACGAGATAGTCGGCACGAAGCTGTACAAAACCATCGAGGAGCAGAGCGAGTCGCTCGCGCACGGTACGCAAAAGGTCGAGCAGGACGGCAAAAACGGCTACACGGTGGACACGTTCAAGCTCTATAAGAACGACGACGGCACCGTGCGCGAGCGCGTGTACGTCAACCGCAGCAGCTATAAAGCGCAGAACAAGATTGTCCTCGTTTCGTCGCTGACGGACGGCGGCTCGACCGAGGTCGGCGTTACCGACCCGACGGCTCCGCCCTCAGCCGGTCCGGCGAGTCCGACGCCGCCGGCGGAGACTCCGCCCGCGAGTCCGACCCCGCCCGCGGCGTCCCCGACTCCGGAACCCGTCGGCGAAACCCCGATTCCGGACGAGCCGTCCGCAACGCCGGACAACCCCGAGCCTGCCTCTCCGCCGTCCGCGGAACCGACCGAGCCGGCTCCCCCGGCTTCGGAACCCGCACCGGCGGAAAGTCCGGAAATTTAGCGGTAAAGCAAGCGGCGCGCCTTTCGGCGCGCCGCTTTTTTCGTTTGCGTATTGTCAGTCGAGCGACTCGATCATACCGTAGTCGCCGGATTTGCGGCGGTAAACTATCGAAAACCGTTCGCCGTTGTCCTGATTTTTGAACACGAAAAACTCGTGTCCGAGCAGGTTCATCTGAAGCACGGCTTCCTCCGCGGTCATCGGCTTTATCGGGAACGCCTTGGTGCGCACGATTTTGAACTCCGGCTCCTCGTCCGGTTCCTCGGTGACGACGGACGCTTCCGGCGCAATGTCGCGCTCAAACGCGCCGTCGCGCAGACGCTTGGAAAGCCGCGTCTTGTGCTTGCGAATCTGCCGCTCGATGGCGGCGACGGCGGAGTCGATTGACGCGAACATATCCCCGGTGGACTCGGTGACGCGGTAGAACATACCGTTGTTGTTCAGCGTAACCTCGGCGATAAGCCGTCCGCGCAGAGACGCGAAAACGACCGACGCTTCCGACTCCACGCGGAAAAACCTGTCGAGCTTGGCGATTTTCTTTTCCGCGTACTCGCGGATTTCCGGAGACACCTTAACCTTTTTTTCAAGCACCGTGAATTTCATAGGGAACGCTCCTTTCGTATTGTGACCTTATTTTCGCGCCGCGCGACCGCGCGGCGAACCGAAGCGGCGGCTAAATCGTTACGCTCGCGGTGTTGACGAACGGGTCCGCCGGCATAACCGCGATTACTCCTCCGCCGGACGCTTCTATCGCGACCGAAAGCGCGGGCGTAACGCGCGACGAACCGAGTCTCACCTCACGGCTCGAGCGGTTGATTCGCGCGAGAAGTCTGCGTTCGCGCTCCGCGAGCGCGGGGTCTTCCGAGGAAGCGGTCACGCTCCGCGCGAGAGCGGTGCGCGCCGCGGTGCGCGCGTCGTCCGTCGTCTCGCCAATCCCTACTCCTATAACGGCGGGCGCGGCGCGGTCAAGCGCGTCTTCGGAGAGCATAGAGACGACAAGCTCGTCAAATTCGTCGCAGTCCGGAAGCAGCCCGGTGCGTCCGACCGCCTCAAGCGTCTGTGAATACCTGTCGGAGAGCGTGACCGCGAGGTTTATGTTCTCTCCCGCGTGCGTCCGGCTGACTATGAAAATCGTAACGTCAAGCCCCAGCGACCGCGCGGCGGCAATCGCCGCGTCCGATACCGCGCGCCACGGTACGCCGCACTCCGAACCCGTGTCCGCGAATACCGTGAGATGACCGTACTGCCCGAGCAGCGGCAGACTCTTGTCCGCGCACTCGCCGAAGCGGGCGACACGGGCGGAAAGCTTGTCCGCTGCGGTTCCTCCCGAAGCCTCGAAAGCGCACTCAAGCAGAATCGCGCGGTCGGGAGCCAGTACGCACTGCGCCCGGCGCAAAGCCGCGGTAAGCGCGTCCGTCAGTTCCTGCGTGGTGTATTCTCTCATAGTTGATACCGTTCCATTTATTCCGTTTAGATAAGGTTAATATCCGCGTTGTGGATATTGTACCGCAGGCGTTTGCGCCGTCGCGGTATATCAGCTTAGACAAAGTTAATATCCGCAACGCGGATATTATACCACACCGCGGCGCGGTTTGCAACCGGCAGTTCGCGCCGCGCCGCGCCGCACGGCAAAGCCCGCCGCAAAATGCGGCGGGCTTTGCTTTTATGCTATGCGCGCGCGGGGGTTATGTGTGCCCCCAACCGGTGGGGCGCCAGCCCCAGCCGGCGTCGCCGGCTTGTCCGTCGTTCTCTCCGACCCCGTCCGAGTAACCCCAGGTGTATGTACCATCTTCAAGAGTATCGTAAATGAGGTCGCCCGGCACGTTTGTGAAGCTAATCGTGCTGCCTACCCCGACCACAAGGTGTATATTCGCCGTGGCATAGTGCGCCGGGTTTGCAGCCGTATAATCGACCGCCACCGTCGCGGCGTCTACCGAGGTCGTCTTATTGACGTTCAGCGTGGAGCCGACTTTCAGGGTGAGCAGCCCGGTCAAGCCGAGCGTTGCGGTGCTTTCCAAAGTAGCCGTTCCGCCGTCAAGGACGACTGCGCCGGTTACGTTCAGCGTGCCCGCTACGTTCAGCGTGCCCGCTACGTTCAGCGTGCCCGCTACGTTCAGCGTGCCCGCTACGTTCAGCGTGCCCGCTACGTTCAGCGTGGTACCGGCAGGTACTACGAGTACCTTGCCCTCCGGGACTGTTCCGGTCTGTGAACCTGCGACAATGTCGCTCGGAATATCGGTAAAAGTTATAGCGGGGAGCTTCTCGGTCTTGGTGTAGCTGCCGACGGTGAACGTAACGTCCACGCCGCTTACCGCGCGCGAGTTCGGGAGATACACGTCGTTACCGATGTCTGTTGCAACCGCATCTGCGTTGAATAAGTAAATCGTGTTTCCGACGATGGTCGCCCTATTGGGTTCATAACCATCTGCGTCGGCAGAAGCAACCGCGCCCGCGCCCGTAAGTGCGAAGTGCACCTTGACGTCGTTACCGGATACTTCGTTTATCTTCAGCGCGTCGATTTCCGATTGTGTCCAATTGTTAAGCACAATCTTCGCGTAGAAACGCGCAGCCCCCGCATATTCTTTGAGCTTCGCTTGCGTCAGGGACGTGTTGTCGTCCGCGACAGCGAATCCGATAGCGTCGTCACCCTCACCGAACCACGTCTCGCTTTCGCCAAAGGCGGCGGTAAACCCGGCTGTTTCCGGATTGCGTGAGAGTGTTACGCTGATTGACTTTACCGGCGCGGGCGGCGTGGTGCTGCCGGAACCGCCGGAGCTGCCGGAGTCGCCCGAGGGAAGCGAACCGGGCGCGGACCCGCTCGTTCCGGGATCCGCGACGGTCGCGCCGTCCGAGGTTTCGACCGCGCCCGCGCCCGGCGCGACGGTTACTTTGGTGCCGTCCGTATCGACGACGGTATCCGTCGCGGTGCCGGTGACGTTGACGGTTTCGACGCGTCCGCCGCCCTCGATTGTCGCGCCGGAGGCTTCGACGGTTACGGTTCCGACGGTTGCGCCGGAGGCGACTTCGACGGTCGCGCCCGCGCCCTCGACGACGACTGTTTTGACGGTCGAACCGGCGGCGACTTCGAGTGTCGCGCCCGCCGCGAGGTAGACGGTGTCAACGCCGCCGCTGATAATCGCGGTTTCGCCCGCCGCGACGGTCACGGAGCCGACGGCGGCGGCTCCCTCGACGCTTACGCGCGGAACCTGCGCGCCCGCGGACGCCGGTTTCGCGACTGTGACGTGCGGAATTTTGCTCGCGCCTTTGACGATGACGGAGTTCGAGCCGCCGCCGAGTACGACGAGCGTGCCGCCGACGGTTACGCCGTCGAGCGTCGCGTTGCCGTCGCCGACGCCCTGCCCGATAATCAGGTCGCCCTTAACGGTCGTGTTCGACACGGTCGCGCCGGCTTTGCGGACGACCAGGTCGCTCTCGTAGGTCTGCCCCGAAACGCTTACGTCCGTGATTTCGGAAATCGCGTTCTGCACGATTTGCAGTACCTGCGCCCGTGTGAACGTGGTTGCCGGGCTGAAGCGGTTGTCGCCCACGCCCTCGACGTACCCGAGGTCTCTCAGCGCGTAGACGTACGGCTTGTACTGCGCGCCGATTGACGAGTCGTCCGCGAACAGCGCGCCGTAAGGCGCGGTCGCGGGAGCGATGCTGAGGGCGGTCGCGATGACTCTGACCGCGGCTTCACGGGTGAGCTTCGCGCTGTCCGCCCACGCCGGTTCGGCAATGCCGAGTATGCGGTCGAGAATCAGGTCGAGGTCTTTTGCCTTGATTGCGCTTTCGGGTGTGAATGTGCCGTTGCCGTTGCCTTCGAGGATGCCGTACTTTGCGGTGCTCCACTTGGTGATTGCCGATTCCGCCCAGTGACCGCTTATGTCGGTGTAGGCGGCGTCCGCCGCGCGGGATACGGCGGGCGACAGCGAGAGCAGCATTAAAGCCGCAAGTGCTACCGCGAGGATTTTGCGGGTGGTTGTTTTTGCCATTTTTGTTCATTCTCCTGATAAAAATATTTATATAGAGGCTTCAGCCAGAATATACAAAAGCGATGTAACACAATCTGCATTGAGTTACATAGGCGAGTTTTGTTCGCGCTCGCAACGGTTCAAAGCCGATATTTACGCGTGTCCTCGCCGGCGGTACGGAAACCGTACCGGCTATATTTTCGTCTAAAATTAGGATAGAATAAAGCGATGTAACTCAATGCAGAATATGTTACATAGACGAAAACTTTTAAGGAGGCTATTCAGTTATGAACACAACCCAACCGATTCGGAGCAAGAAACAGGTCAGCGCGCTCTCGCGGTACTTCCTGCTGCGCGGGGAACACCGCAACCGCGTTCTCGTCGTAATGGGAGTCCACACCGCGCTGCGTATCGGCGACCTGCTGCGGCTGCGCTGGCGGGACGTGTACGATTTTGACCTGCGGCGCGTACGGAAAGAAATTTGCGTGACCGAGAAAAAGACGAAGAAACGCCAGATTGTCGCGCTGAACCGCGACATTGCCGGCGCGCTCGCGCTGTACGCCGCGCAGAAAGAGATTCGACCGGACGGCGCGCTGTTCGAGAGCAGAAGAACCGGAGAGGCGATCAGCCGGATTCAGGCGTACCGCGTAATCCGCGCCGCCGCGGACGCCCTGAAGATGCAGCCCCGCGTGTCCTGCCACAGTCTGCGAAAGACTTTCGGGTACCACGCCTGGAAAGACGGCGTGTCGCCGGTCGTCCTGATGGACATTTTCAACCACAGTTCATTTGACGTAACCCGCCGTTATCTCGGAGTCACGCAGGACGACAAGAACGACGCGTACCTGAAACTGTCATTTTCCGGTTAACGGGAAACGCGTACACGAACCGTTTGCCGCATACTGATTTTAACACGGACGGGCGGCATAGTCAATGATTTTCTGAATATTTTCCCGCGGGCGGACAACGCCTGTTCACTGTCCGGCGGCAATGCAAAATATATTATACACCAGGGGGGGGGGGGTGCTGTCAAGCGGTTTTGCAGAATTTGCTGAAAATATTTTATTTATTTTCACATTCCCTATTGACAAACCCGGTTTACTGATGTAGAATACGGCTACACTAACACTAAGGAGGCAGTTATGACTGACAAAACTATCTCAAACGCGGAGCTTGAAGTTATGCGTCTGCTGTGGCGCGAGGGGCGCGCGATGACGCTCGCGGAGCTTCGCGGGGAACTTCTGCGGACGACGAAATGGAACCACTCGACGATTAAGACGCTTGTTTTCCGTCTGCGCGACAAGGGCGTTATCGCGCCGCTCGACAAATACGGCGCGGCGCAGTACTCGCCGCTCGTATCCGAGGGCGAGTACATTCGCGCGGAGGTGCCGACGTTTCTCGACCGCGTGTTCGACGGCAGCGCAAAGAAGCTCGCCGCCGCGCTGTGTGAAAACGGCGAGCTGTCCGAGAGCGACATCGACGAGCTGAAAGCGTATTTCAAGGTGAAGGGCGGCGGCGAAAATGACTGACGTTATCCGCACAATAATCGTTATGTCTGTGAGCGGCGGCGTAACCGCGCTGATTTTGTTCGCGCTGAAGCCGCTCGTCCGGAACCGTCTGCCGAAAACCGCGCAGTATTACCTGTGGCTCGTCGTATTCGCCGCGTTTCTCGTGCCGTTCTCGAAACTGGTGGTATTACCTGCCGCGGACGAAAATTCGCCGCTTGCAGTCGCGCCGCAGCGGGTGGTTGACAGATTCGTGATAACCGCCGAAGAAGAAAAAACGCTGGTTCAGGCGGTGCGGAGCGGCTATTTACCCGACTCGGTAAACAGCGATTATCACTACATTCAGGAAGTCAAGCAGACGCAAAGTCCGATTTCGTCCGCCGTAACGGTGTTTCTGATAATCTATCCGTTCGGCGCGGCGGCGGTGCTGCTCTTCAGTATCATAAGCTACACGCGCTACCGCCGCAAAATAATGCGGCGCAACGCCGCTTTCGCGACCGGAACCGACTGCAAAACCCCGGTGTACCGCAACCCGCTCGCCGCAACGCCGATGTTAATCGGACTGTTCCGTCCGGTAATCGTGCTGCCCGACCGCGAGTTCACGGACGAACAGCTCCGCGCCGTACTGCTGCACGAGCTTACGCACCTGCGGCAGCGCGACATTCTCATAAAGTGGCTGTCGGTGCTCGCGTGTTCCCTGCACTGGTTCAATCCGGTTGCGTGGCTCGCGAGGCGCGAGATAGACCGCGCGTGTGAACTCGCCTGCGACGAGGCGGTTATCCGCAAGCTCGACGCGGACGGCAGACAGAGTTACGGCGACACGCTTATCGCCGTAGCCGCCGACTCCAAAATGCCGCGCACCGTGCTGTCAACGACGATGTGCGAACGGAAAAAATCATTAAAAGAAAGGCTCGGAGCTATTATGAAACACAAAAAAACCACCCGTCT
Organism: Oscillospiraceae bacterium; assembly: GCA_031290515.1. Classification (GTDB taxonomy): domain Bacteria; phylum Bacillota; class Clostridia; order Oscillospirales; family Oscillospiraceae; genus JAIRRO01. The sequence goes on along the minus strand of JAITNK010000096.1, from coordinate 2,176 downwards.
CGCGATTATACTGTCCGCCGCTCTGATTGTCGTCGCGGGAATCGGCGCAATACTGCTCGGCGCGGGAAGCAAAAACAGCGAACCCAAAGCTCAGACGCTCGATATTGACGGCGTACTTGTTTCGATAACGCTGCCGGACGGCGTCGAGTATAACCGCGACTTCACCGCCGAAGCCGTCAACGCGGAATCGTTCTGGACGGACGACCTGCTTCCGGAGCTTGTAAGCGGGAACAAAATGGCGATTTTTCAGCAGCATATGACGGGCAGTATGACGAACTGGGGCGACGGCTACACGGTCGTCTCGCAGAACACGGACTCCGGCTCCGGCACGACTCTGGTGTATTACCGCGAGGATTATATCGCGGAGAACGGCGGCGACCTCTCGCAGTATATCGCCCTTGACGAACTGGGCGACGCCGCGGAACTGCTTGAGCTGTACGGCGACGGCGAGGGACGCAGGGCTTTCTTCAAACAGGGTATACTGGCGTACAATATACCGCTGAAAGCGTACGTCGCAATCGAATTCAACCGCGGCGCGGTCACGGACGAACAACTCGCGGAGATTGCGCAGTCCGTGAGCATAACCGGTACGGCGGGCACCCCTGCCGCGGCGGCTACCGCCACCCCTCCTCCGGGCGGCGAAGACGACGGTTGGACGTTTATTGACGGTTCGTGGGCAGAATGGTCGGATAAGCTGCTTGACGCGGATAATACCGCGCTTTACGATGAGAAATTCCTTGAAGCGGACTTCGATTTGGACGGGTTGACGGACTATATCCGTCTGCGCAGCTCCGATACGGATACGCCTGGCGAGTGGTATACGGCGTATCTTGAAATAGGGTTCGGAGGGGCAGCGAACCCGCTGATTCGTACGGACTGGCGTTTTCATTCGTTTGAAAAGCTCGGAAGATTAGACGTCAGCGGCGACGGCGCGTACGAACTGCTGCTTATGTTCGACACTCACGGCAGCGGCGGCGCCGGAACCCACGAGATTTACATCGTGAGCAAGGGCGCGGAAATCACTATGACCACGCTTTCCGAAGCGATTGACGCAGGGCGGTATAACGTGAGCGTGACTTTCACGGCGGCGAAAACTATCCGCCTTACGAACGCGCTCGGCGAACTCGTTTCGGAGTTTGACATTCGGAGCGACGAGTACGATATTCTGTACGGCGGGGACGAGCTTTATAAATCGCAAGCCGGCAATGCCGACGGATTCTATGACTTCGGCGTCGTGAGTTACCGCGGAAAAGAACACCTTATGATAAGGCAGTACGTCTGGGGGATCGCTCACGGCGACCACATAGCGGATATTCTCTCGCTGCTGAGCTATGATAACGGCAGGTTTACGGTAACGGCGCAAATCGTAGAAGTTATGTCGGACGGTATCCTGTTGCCCGACAAGGGAACCCCGCCGCTGCCCGACTTCGCCGCTATGGGCGACCACGCGCTGCTGCTGTACGCGTCGGCGAGCGACGGCGCGTACGCCGAGGGAGCGTACGCAGAGCTTGCGGGGCGGTTCGACACGAACGCCGCGGGACTGCTCACGGTAATGTCGCTCAGCAGCTCGATTTCCCCGCAGGCATCCGCGAACGTATGCGCCGGAATCGCGGGCGAATATGTAATAGAAGAGAGAGCGGACGACCTTGCCGCGATTCTCGGCTCCGTCGAGGCGCAGTGCGGCGGCGACACGGTCGTAACCGGCTTCTGCGCCGCGATTCGCTCCGCGCTCGCGCGGTACACCGGCGACGGCGACGGAAGTCAGTGGCGCACGGTGCGGCTCGGTATGACGCACGAAGACGTGTCCGCTCTGCTCGGCGCGCCGTCGTCAACGGGTTCCGGCTTCGACTGGTGGTTTTACGACGAGTGGAACCTGAGCATACTGTTTCTGGCGGACTCAAACTACAGCGAGCTTAACGGTGTGGTGTGCCTGATAAGTCAAAACGGAGTTGTTATCGCGCAGTCCTGGGCGGACGCTGCGCCGTTCGCTCCCGCCGATATTCACAATCTTGTGTCCGCCGAGTTATGGCTGCCCGACGGCGGAGTCGTGCGGCTCGCGGACGCGCAGTCGCTCCGCTGGCTCGAGACGAACTTCGGCGCGGCGGCGGAGCTGGGATACCCCGCGGACTGCGCCGGCAGTCCCGCGCTGTATATGACGCGCGCGGACGGCGTCGTC